>JBIIWE010000295.1:0-4055 GCA_044339075.1 Daejeonella sp.
CCTTATCTCCTTCTGAATAATCACGCAACCAATCGATCAGATTTGTGTCTTTGGTTGTAAAATAGTTTGAATTGTCATTAGGGATATCTGCAATATTTATAGTCACACCCCATTTAAATGAACCTTTATAGTCAGAATCTCTGCCACTGAGAATATCATAAAATGCAGAAGTAGCTAAACTATTTTCCGAGAGAATTGCAATTTTATCTCCTTTATTAACCATTAGATTAATGCCTGAAAATAGTATTTCACCATTTAATTCTTTCTTCAGATTCTCTATTTGAAGGATTTGGTCGCCTGCTTCTCTACCCTGGTGATTAAAGATAATTCCTGGATATTTACGATTAGATGGTTTAATCTCATCGATATTGATTTTATCTAAAGCCTTTTTACGACTAGTAGCTTGTTTAGATTTAGATGCGTTTGCACTAAATCGACGGATAAATTCCTGTAGTTCCTTTACTCTTTCTTCTGTCTTTTTGTTCTGGTCAGAGCGTTGCTTCAGCGCCAGCTGACTGGATTCATACCAGAATGAATAGTTTCCGGTATAGATATTCATTTTACTAAAATCAATATCCACCACATGTGTACAAACTGTGTCTAAAAAGTGTCTGTCGTGAGAAACCACAAGAATGATTCCCTCATACGATGCAAGGAAATCTTCCAGCCAGGCAATAGTTTGAATATCTAAATCATTGGTAGGCTCATCGAGCAGCAGAATATCTGGTTTGCCAAATAAAGCCTGAGCTAATAAAACCCTTACTTTTTGGTTGCCATCCAGATCTTTAAGTAAACTATAATGAAATTCTTCTTTTATACCCAAATTGCTAAGCATAGTCGCTGCGTTATTCTCAGCATTCCATCCATCCATTTCTGCGAAAATATTTTCCAGCTCACCTGCACGTTCCCCATCCTTCTCAGAAAAATCGTCTTTTGCATAAAGCGCATCCTTCTCTTTCATGATGCTATACAATTCTTTATGTCCCATCATTACCGTTTCAATCACAGGAAATTCATCAAAAGCATAGTGATTTTGAGTTAGAACTGCCATTCTTTCTCCAGGAGTAAACGAAACAGAGCCACTTGAGGGGTCGATCTCTTTTGAAAGTATTTTCAGAAAGGTTGATTTGCCGGCTCCATTTGCTCCGATAATGCCGTAGCAATTTCCCGGTGTGAATTTCAAGTTTACTTCTTCAAAAAGAGTTCGCTTGCCGTAACGTAAAGAAAGATTGGATACTGTAATCATGAATTTTTGATAAAGTGCGAAGGTACGGATTTTCAATGGGATATGAAATTTAAATGGCCTTCTTGTCCTTTAATTTACGTTTTTATGTTATTATTCACGATTGTGTTGATTTTATTTATAACTCTAGCTTAGGTATAATTTTGATCTGATTTTTTCATCTTTCTGCTTGCAAAACGTTGACATATCCTATTTATAATTGCGATTTTCCTCTTAAGGAACGGGGGGTTAGATCGTTTTTTTATGCACAAAGCATCACAACACTGTGCAATTATTTAAATAATATGCTTCTTTGTAGAAATGATCAGGATTAAAGAAGAATTGTTTAAACATTGCATTCAATATGTTGAGGAATGTATAAATACCGCTCAACTTGCTATTGAAGATGCCCGATCTTCGGCGAATGATGATACCAAGAGTAGTGCAGGGGATAAGTTCGAAACAGGAAGGGAAATGATGCAGCAGGAAATTGACAGGAATAGGAAACAGTTGGAAGAAGCAAAAAAAATGAGGATTGCTCTTGAACAGATCGAAAATCATCAGGTTTCAGAAATAGTCCATTCCGGAAGCCTGGTAATAACTAATTTTGGCAAGTTTTATATCAGTATAAGTCGGGGTCAGGTACAGGTAGATGGAATAAATTATTTCGCTATTTCTGCGGTTTCACCTATCGGACTGAAACTAATGAGGCAGAAAATAGGATATGAATTTGATTTTAATGGTAAGCCTTTTGTAATAGAATCTATTTTTTGATTCTTTAAAACAATTTCAATCTTTTATATCCGGTGTTTTCTGAACAATATTTTTGTTCATCCAATTAACGATCTCTTTAGTCAATGCAATTCGTCTGTTTGAAAAGGCGTGATCAGTATTCCAGATCTTATATTCAAAAGTTTTACTTTTATTATAATTGGTGAAACTGGTATTATTCATATGCTCATCCACTACCATTACCGGTTTTTTTGAATTTTCGATCAACTTCTCAATATGATATTGATTGATATCAACTAATATATCATTAAGGAATTGATTTGGATCACAGTTATGCATTCCTAGAGTCAAAAGATATTCCTTCAGGCCAATTAAATTTCCTTCTGCATTTTCACCCTGCAAAAGTGTAAATGGATTAAATACTGAAACCGCAAAAACTCCTTTTATTCTTGGATCTTTTAATCCTGCAATTAAGGCAATTCCTGCCCCCATGCTATGGCCAACATACGCAATCTTCCCAGTATCAACCTTCAGGGTCTCCCTATTCAAGCTGTCTGTTAGGTAGTCGACCACAGCACCCGCATCTTCAATAGTATTTTTGAATTTAAACACACCTTTGCTGCCCCAGGTCCCGCGGTAATTGAAATAGATCACATTGAAACCTGCCCGTCGCATATTTTGTGCTATGTCCAGATTTCGTTCATTGCCGGGCAAACCATGAAGAAGTACTATGGTTGGGTGTGGCCCTTGCCCATTCGCTGTATAGGCAAAACCATATATAGTTGAGCCAGATGATTTAATTTGTAGCTCTACCTGTCCTGCAGGATACAATTCGTCAGGTTTGAAATCAGTATATAGGTAATCAATAATGCTTGTTTCAGACTTAGAGGGATCTGATTTACATGAAGAAAGCAAGGAAAATGTTATAATTAGAAAAAAAAGTAAATAAATAACTTTCATAGAGGGTTCAGGAAAATTATGGACATGAAAAAGGGCCTAAGTTTTAAACTTAAGCCCTTCAATATAGGTATATTTTTTATTGAACTTTAAAATCAATTTGGGTATCTGCCCACATTAGCGAAACTTTTCCATTTTTTGCAATTTCAAATGTCATCATCTCAGCAAATTGCTTCGACTTTTTAGGTTTGACATTGATGCGTAAAGCATCTTCACTTTCTTTGTAAACAGTTCCCCATTGCTTCCAGGTTTTGTTAAATATCATAGTCCATTCTTTTTCACCTGGAATAGAATAAATGCTGTATTTTCCGGCTGGAAGTTTTTGACCTTCGATACTTACATCTTTACTAGTTTCAAACACTGTTGCTTCATTTGCGCCTGTTCTCCAAACTTTTCCAGCTGGGGCAAGTACATCCATAGATCTGCCTTTTATGGAAGGTCGACTATAGTCAATTGAAATTGCGGCACCAGATCCTAAAGTTTGGGATACTATTGCCGGTGGACTTACTCTTTTGCTTTTATCTTGCTGAGCAGATACATTCAAAGTGGTGAATAACCCAACGATAAGGGTTAATAGCATTATTTTTTTCATATTATTTTTTTCTAGTTAACTAATATAATGGTTTAACTCAGGATAAATTCAGCTTAGAAAGTTTTTAAAAACTTTTTACAATACTATTATGAAGTGTTTTGGTATTCCAATATCCACTTGCAATGATTCTTCGGATAGTAAATAGTGGATCGTTTTCATCCCTCTTTTCTGCAAGAATAAATGCTGATGTAAATCCCCTTTTCTTTAATTCAGGAATTGCCTCTTTGTTCCATAAGCCAAATGGGTATGCAAAATACTTTACATCCTTACCAGTGATATCTTTAAGTGTTTTAGTTGGTTTTTCAATCTGTGTAAGCCAGTCATCACCCTGATATTTTTTAACATTCTGATGATCATAGGTATGAGAACCAATAACATGTCCTGCTTCAGATAATTCTTTAACCTGTGCTTTGCTCATGTAATTTGGCTTGCCTAGTGAAACTGTCATGATAAAAAATACAGCCTTAAAACCATATTTTTTCATTTCAGGGATAGCTACAGTATATTGGTCAAGTTTGGTGTCATCAAAAGTTAGCATGATGGGCTTTTTAG
>JBIIWE010000296.1:0-4050 GCA_044339075.1 Daejeonella sp.
TCTGAGCAATTAATTGAAAAACGGTTAAGAAGTAGAATATAAGTGTTATTAGGACTATCCTCATCCTATTTATGTTGATCTGTTGATAAACTCCAGGCAAGTGCTCGTTCAGAAAATAATGGTTTTACTTTAGACCAGGTATTTTTAAAGAGATAAGAATCTCGGTAGTTATTAAGACTTTCTTCGTTTTCCCAATGGCTAATTGTAAAAAAAATACATTTATTGCTAATATCTATCATAAGTTCTAAATGAATACAACCTTCGAATGCTGCGATTAGTTTTTGAGATTCGTAGAATATCTTTTTAAACTCGCTAATATTTTCTGGCTTAAATGTCATTTTAACAATTCTTGTTATCATGATTTAAACTCAATTCTAACAATATCACCCAAGTGAAGGCCAAGTAATCCACTGGCATTTCCTTTGTTAATGGCAATCTCAAGATGATTGCTAATCCCGAACAGACAAAGCTTTTCACCCTCCGGAACTTCATTATAATGCCAGCTTAAAAGAGAAATAGACTCATTTCTCTTAAAAAAAAGAGTAAAGTCACGGTTCCTTTGAACAGTTGTAAATATTTCTTTGGTGATATTGGTAATGATATTTTGAAACGAATCAATGTATATAACGCTACCTCTAATGATATCACGTTCAATTACCGGCTGTATGGTCATTTTTTCTTCAATACCAGAAACGGGTAAACCAATGTCAGTAAGTTTTCCGCCTTTTGCCAAGTGAGTTACAGCTTTTGGAAATATATCAGATAATGGAAAGTGAAGATATTTTAAATCCTGCATAATATTTAGCTCCACAATCTCAGTAGGTTTCTCGTCAAAAAGAAGTGAAAATATTCCGTTATCTGAGCCCACAAAATAATGTTCTCTATAACTTAAGGCCAGATATCGGGTTTTTTCATTGAATACTGAATCAATTCCAATTAAATGTACCGTGCCCTTAGGAAAATAATAAAATGCGTTCTTTAAAATAAATGCTGCCTGAGGAATGTTAAAGGCAGAAACATCATGACTAATATCCACAATATTGGCATTAGCTAGCTGGCTCAGAATACTCCCTTTTAGAGCAGCCTGATAAAAATCTTTATGTCCGAGATCGGTCGTTAAAGTTATTATTGCCATTTAAAATATGAATATTTATTATTATTCTTGTTGTAGATATTGTTGATGCAAATATTCAACTTTAATCTCAAATAAATACCTCTCCACTAAAAATAAGCACAACTTGAACGAATTTATTATAACAATCGAAAATGTAAACCCAGTAGTAATATGGGGTTCAAACAATGAATATTTTGAAGTTATAAAACGAAATTTTCCTAAAATTAAAATTGTAGCCAGAGGACATGATGTAAAAGTACTTGGTGATGAAGCAGAAATCAATATTTTCAAACTTAAATTCGAGGAATTAATCAAACATATTGAAAAATTCCAATCTCTTAATAATAACGATTTGGAGCAAATTTTAGGAACCACCATTCCTGTAAGCACTGAATCAGAAAACCAATCTGCAAAGGGTGGTGGTGGAGAACCAATTGTTTTCGGACCAAACGGCATTGTAGTCAAAGCCAGAACGGCCAATCAACGGAAAATGGTGGATAGTATCATTAAAAATGATATCATTTTTGCAATAGGCCCGGCAGGAACCGGAAAAACCTATACCGCTGTTGCATTAGCGGTTAGATCATTGAAAAACAAAGAGATAAAGCGAATTATATTAACTAGACCAGCAGTTGAAGCAGGTGAAAATTTGGGTTTTTTACCCGGAGATTTAAAGGAAAAAATAGATCCGTACCTCAGACCTTTGTACGATGCGTTGGATGATATGATACCTGCAGAAAAGCTAAAAATTTTTCTTGAAAATAGAACAATTGAGATCGCACCACTAGCATTTATGAGAGGTAGAACTCTCGACAATTGTTTTGTAATCCTCGATGAAGCCCAAAATGCAACTGATCTGCAATTGAAAATGTTTTTAACTAGAATGGGGCCTACTGCAAAATTTATAGTTACTGGTGATGTAACACAGATTGATTTACCAAGAAAACAAACATCAGGCTTAAATAACGCTCTGAAGATACTTGGAGAAATTAAAGGTATTGATATCATTTATTTAAATGGAGATGATGTAGTCAGGCATAAACTGGTTAAAAACATCCTAAGAGCATACGGTGATATCCAGTAATATAATTTCGGTTGTAATTTTTTTTACTGAATTTTACAGTCAAAACCAAAAACAATTTAAATGACTGCAATTAAAGAAACACACTTCCATTTACCAGAGCAAAGTCACTTTTATAAAGGCAAGGTTCGTGATGTATACACTATAGGAAATAAGTTCCTTGCTATGGTTGTAACTGATAGAATATCTGCATTTGATGTTGTTTTACCTGAACCCATCCCATATAAAGGGCAAGTATTAAACCAAATAGCGGCCAAATTTCTTCAGGCAACTCTTGATATTGTTCCCAATTGGGTAATTGATGTTCCTGATCCAAATGTCACTATTGGAAAGATCTGTGAACCATTTAAGGTTGAAATGGTGATCAGAGGATACCTTGCAGGACATGCATGGCGTGAATATCAAGCTGGAAAGCGCACGGTTTGCGGAGTAACTTTACCTGAAGGCCTAAAGGAAAATGATAGATTACCTGAACCAATAATAACTCCAACTACAAAAGCATCTGTAGGCCATGATGAAGATATTTCCCGAGAAGAAATCATCAATAAGAATATTGTTGCTGAAGAAGATTATATCTTGCTTGAAAAATACACAAGAGCATTATTTCAACGCGGAACTGAAATGGTTGACAATCTTGGATTAATTCTGGTAGATACCAAATATGAGTTTGGAATGGCTGATGGGCGTATTCATCTTATCGATGAAATTCACACACCTGATTCTTCCCGTTATTTCTATAAAGATGGATATGAAGAACGTCAGGCAAATAATGAACAACAAAGACAGCTGTCTAAAGAATTTGTACGTAAATGGCTAATTGACAATGGATTTCAAGGTAAAGAAGATCAAATTATCCCGGAAATGACGCCTGAATTCGTAAATTCAATTTCTGAAAGATACATCGAATTATATGAACATATAACTGGTGATAAGTTTATTAAAAATGATCATTCTGATGCAATAAAGAGGGTAGAACACAATATAATTGAAGCTTTGATCAGGCTTACCTAATTAATTTATGCAATTAAGATTTGTTTAATTATCTTTAAACATTATGAAATTTACAGTAGACAAACACGAAAAGTATGTCCTGATTAAACTAAATGAAAATAAGTTAAACAGCTTAATTTCACCACAGCTTAAATCTGAACTAATCCTTTGTAATTCAGAGGGTCAAAGAAATATTATTCTTGATCTTTCTAATGTAAAATATTCTGACTCTTCAGGATTAAGTAGTTTGCTCGTAGGACACCGGATCTGTAAAAATGCTGGCGGTTCATTTATTTTGACCAGAATCAATGAAAATATTGCAAGATTAATAGCTATTTCCCAGCTTGAAAACATTCTAAACATTGTAGGAACTGTTGATGAAGCTATTGATCTTATTTTCATGGAAGAAATTGAAAAAGAATTGAAAAGAGAATTGAAATAAGATTGTTTTTATAAACTGCACATGAAATTTGAGGTTACTATTTTAGGTAGCAGTTCTTCAACCCCTATATTCAACAGAAATCCATCCGCACAGCTTCTTAATGTGAATGAGAAGTTTATGCTCATTGATTGTGGTGAAGCCACTCAAAATCAATTATTGCATTTTGGACTAAAAGCAAATAGGATAGATCAGATATTTATCAGTCATTTGCATGGCGACCATTATCTGGGTCTCGTAGGTCTTCTTTCTTCATTACATTTAAATGGTCGCATAAAACCGATGGATATTTTCGGTCCTGCTGATTTATTAGAAATTATTGATCTTCAGTTCAAGCTTTCCCAAACGGCTCTTAAATATCCAATTAATTTTAAGGCAACAAATTCTGAGAGATCTGAAATGATCTTTGAAAACTGGGATATACAT
>JBIIWE010000297.1:0-4044 GCA_044339075.1 Daejeonella sp.
AGTCCTGCTCTGAATGAAAATCCTGTATCTACAGGTTGAAGTCTATAAGAAAAACTCATAGTCCCTAAAATATTACTATTATTTTCATTGAATAAAAAAGAATTATCACTTCCACTGGTCGCCAAAACGGTGACTCCAAGTCCCATTTCGAAAAAATGTCTTCCCTTTCCCAGCAGGTAGTTCATTGAAAAAGGTACGGTGGTTGCATGATCGCCTCCTATAGAGATATAGCCAATTCCTACCCTGCCGCCAAGGCCATCCCTGCTTTTAGAAAAACGAGTGTCGTAATTGGCGGTAAATAATAATCCCTGACCGCCTAGCTCAACGAATACATTTTGTGCCCTTTTTTCATTTCCTGAAGAAGTTGAACCCGATTCCTGACCTTTTACAAGGACACTTAAAAACAATAAGACAAGGGTTAATAATGCAGTGTGTTTTATTTTCATCTTGCCTTAATTTTGGATATAGTTAGCATTTTAATATTATCGACATAAATATACATCCAAAATTGCATTTTAAGATTTTAATGTACTGCAGCAATTTCCGGGCTTCTTACTGTGATATCAATAGCATCCTTTACTTTGTCTTTGCTTAGCGCAATCTCAATAACTTCTTTCATTTCGCTAACATAATGGAAGGATACGTCTTTAATATAATCCTCTTTGATCTCTAAAATATCTTTCATATTAGATTTTGATAGAATTATATCCTTTATATTGGCTCTTTTTGCGGCTAGAATTTTTTCCTTTATTCCTCCAACTGGCAATACCTTACCACGAAGTGTAATTTCACCGGTCATAGCCAAGTGAGGTTTCACTTTACGCTGTGTAAATGCTGAGGTCAATGCCGTGAGCATTGTGATCCCTGCTGATGGCCCGTCTTTAGGCGTTGCACCTGCCGGAACGTGTACATGAACATCCCACTGATCAAACAAGCGGAAATCAATATTGAATTTGGAGGCATTGGCACGTAAATAAGCCATTGCTATTGTTGCCGACTCTTTCATTACGTCACCCAGATTACCAGTAAGAGATAATTTTCCTTTTCCGGGGCTTAAGCTTGCTTCGATAAAAAGAATATCTCCACCTACCTGTGTCCAGGCTAGTCCGGTAACTACACCTGCAACCTCATTTCCTTCATAAAGGTCTTTATCATATAATGGCGGACCAAGAATAGTTTCTACATCTGTCTTGCTAACAGAAGGATTGTATTCTACATCCATTGCAATTTTAGTTGCTATCCCACGAACCAGCGATCCGATTTTTTTCTCAAGTCCTCTGACACCTGATTCACGAGTGTAATCTTCGATGACTTTTTCAATAACATTAGTTTTTAGAGATATGTCTTTAGATTTAATTCCATGCTGATCACGTTGTTTTGGTAGTAGATGCCGTTTCGCAATTTCAATTTTCTCTTCAATAGTATAGCCATTTACTTCGATAATCTCCATTCGGTCTAATAATGCCGGTTGAATAGAGCTCAATGAATTTGCAGTGGCAATGAACATAACGCTCGACAGATCATAATCTACTTCAACATAATGATCGTAAAATGCATTGTTTTGTTCAGGGTCAAGTACTTCAAGCAGGGCAGAAGACGGATCTCCCCTAAAATCATTCCCAACCTTATCAATTTCATCAAGAACAAATACAGGGTTTGAGGTTCCTGCCTTTTTTATGGACTGTATAATCCTTCCGGGCATAGCGCCAATATAGGTTTTACGATGTCCTCTGATCTCTGCTTCATCCCGTATTCCACCTAAAGCCATTCTAACATATTTTCTGCCCAATGCTTTGGCAACAGATTTCCCCAATGATGTTTTTCCAACTCCTGGGGGGCCAACCAGGCAAAGTATTGGGGCCTTCATGTTATGTTTCAGTTTTAAAACGGCCAGATATTCAATAATCCGCTGTTTTACTTTCTCAAGTCCGTAATGATCTTTTTCAAGAACTTTTTCGGCTCTTTTTAAATCAAAATTATCTTTGGTAAAATCATTCCATGGTAGATCCAGAAGTAATTCCAGATAGTTGATCTGAATGGAATAATCAGCTGCTGCAGGGTTCATTCTGGATAATTTTTCAATTTCCTTGTTGAAATGAGTGGCTGTGTCTTTACTCCATTTTTTTCTGGAAGCTCTTAACCTTAAATTTTCTATTTCCAGATCGGGTGAGTTTCCACCCAGCTCCTCCTGAATGGTTTTTAATTGCTGATTCAGGAAATAATCTCTTTGCTGTTTATCAAGGTCAACTCTAACTTTTGATTGAATCTGATTTTTGAGCTCCTGCATTTGAAGCTCCTGAGTTAAATGGCCCAAAACCATTTTTGCACGCTCATGCAAGTTGACAACCTCCAGCATTTGCTGTTTTGAGGCCACATCTGCATTCATGTTAGAAGAGATAAAGTTGATCAGGAACGATGGACTTTCAATGTTTTTTATTGCTATACCGGCTTCGCTCGGGATATTAGGAGAAAGTTGTATGATCTGCATGGCCATTTCCTTAATTGAAGCCATCAGTGCTTTAAACTCTTTGTCAGTTTTTGGGCGGATCTCTTCAAATTTCTGGATGCTTGACTTGATGTAAGGATCGCTTTGAACCTCTTCATTTAGTCGGAAACGCTGTTTACCCTGAATGATTACGGTCGTATTTCCATCAGGCATTTGTAACATCTTAATTATAAGTGCTACTGTTCCAATCTGATTCAATTGCTCAAAAGTTGGATCTTCAATACCTACATCGCGCTGAGAAACAACCCCAATGATTCTGTCACCACGATAGGCATCTTTTATTAATTTGATGGATTTATCTCTTCCAACTGTTATTGGAATAACAACACCTGGAAATAAAACGGTATTTCTTAAAGGCAGAATCGACAAAATGTCGGGTGTCTGTTCATTGTTCATTTCCTCCTCATCCTCCTGAGACATCAGTGGAAAGAACTCAGTATCTTCATTAATTAAGGGCATTGTACGGTTGAAGTCAAAATTGTCGTAGTTACTCATCTATATCTTTATAACGTCATAATGACAGTTGATTTTTTTTTAAGGCTTTAAATAGCCTGAATATTAAAAGTGCAAGGTATGTGCCAATTCTCTTTCTTGAATGAAAACGTCAGATTCAATTATTTTTTACCGACAATTCTACCGACAATTTTACTTTTGTGATGGACAACAAACCATTGAGGTTTGCATTTTCTGCTAAATTATGACAAGATGAAATCAGTTATCCCAAGCGAAAAGCTAAGTATGTAGTTTATTTCAAATATCAATTTCTTTTTTCTTCTGTTTTATAAATTTGTACATTTAAAATAATATATGCTAAATGTCGTTTTTAAATCAACATAATTTTTCCCCGATTCAAATGAGATCATTCTTAGGTTTATTTTTATTGCTTTTAACTGCGGATATAGCATTCGCTCAAACGTCCTATCATAAGATGGGGCAAAAAGCCCTGATTGACGGAAATTTCAAAGCAGCTGTTTCAAACCTTGAAAAGGCTCTTGCTACAGATTCTTCAGATGTGAATACACTGTATATGCTGGGATATTCATATTATCATTCTGCCAGTTATAAATTAGCTGTAAATACCTTCAATAGGGTTATTTCACTAAAACCTAATGAGAATAGTGCTTATTACTACCGAGGTAAAGCTAGAAATATCATGGCAAACGACACAAAAGGCATTTCAAATCCAGATCGTGAAAAATTGCTTCTTTCATCGATAAAAGATTTCTCCCGTGCTATTGAATTGAATGCGGAAGATGTTAAGCTTTATCAAAACAGAGCAGTAGCTTATCGAGATTACGGGGTATTAAAAGGCCAGAAAATTCCGAATTTTTACGATAAAAATAAAGCCACAAGCTCATTCAGGGCTTGTATTTCTGATTTTGAAAAAGTATTGTCAATTACTCCTGATCGAAGAGATATTATAACCCAATTAGCAGATGCAAAATCGTACATGCAAAATCTGAAATAATTCCTATGAAATTTTTCTTTGAAGCCCGGCTTTGTCCGGGTTTTCTTTTTTAAGATTATTTAAAGATATT
>JBIIWE010000298.1:0-4035 GCA_044339075.1 Daejeonella sp.
TCAGAAACTTAATTGACTTAGAAGAAGATGAGAACTTTGAATTTGAATTCCCGGTAGACGGAAAAATCTTTAATTGCGTTGCTTCATATAATCCGATCCAAAAATATCATAATCTATATTTTATTGACAACACTGTTCAAAAAAGTGCATTTAATGAGCTCGAGAACAAAAATACTTTGATAGAGAGGAAAAATCAAAACCTTTCCCAATTTACCTATATAGTTGCACATGATCTCAAGGCCCCCGTTATCAATCTCAGACAGCTTTTAGACCTCCTGATGCAGGATTATCACGGTAAACCTCAAACAAAAGAGAAAAACACTGTATTAACAAGTCTGTTAAACGAAAGCCTTTCAAAGCTTGAAACCGTAATGGAAGATGTTTCAGCAATCTTAAAAACCAGAGAAGATAGCTATGCACAGAAAAAAGTAGTTTTTTCTGTTTCTAAATACGTAAAAAAGGCTGTAGAAGAGTTCAAGAAGGCATTAACAGAGGTCAATGCAGAGGTTACATTTAGCATAGATCAGTCTATCAAACTTAACTTTCCATTAACAGACTTCTCTACTATATTATTCAATCTCATTGAAAATGCAATAAAGTTCAGAGATCCAAACAGAACGCTCAAAATTGATTTCATTGTCACAGAAACGCATGATGAGGTGATTCTAAAGATCAAAGATAATGGCCTAGGATTCGATGAAAAGGTGGCAAAAGGAAAATTGTTTGTATTCTACCAAAGAATGCATGGTAAAATTGAAGGAAAAGGACTTGGATTACAGATAGTTAGAAATATTATGGATATCCACGAAGGACAGATACACTTTATGAGTCAAACAGGGCTTGGTTCAATTTTTCTTCTTAACTTTAAAAAATAATATCGAATTCCATTCATGACACAAGCAGGAGTTTTTAAATTCATTATCATTGATGATGATAGTATTAATAACTTTTTAGTCAAAATCATTTTAAAAAAATTGGCCGCAAATTCTGATGTTGAATCTTTTACAGATCCGGAACTTGCATTAGATTATTTGCTTTCTATGGAAACTGATGATTTTACCGATCTCATTATTTTCCTTGATCTAAATATGCCGGTATTGAATGGATGGGATGTTTTAGATAAGCTTACCGCACGTTTTGGCGGAAAACTTCCAGCTAATGCTGTGCTTTATATTGCAAGCTCTTCGGATATTAAGGAAGACATCTCCAGGTCAAAGACCTATGAAATGGTGTCGGGTTACTTAACAAAACCATTAAAAATGGACGATATTCAAAGAATTATCGAATCCTTATGTACGAAAGTTTGATTTAAGAGCCAGGAACCAAGAGCCAGGAACCAGGAACCAGGAACCAGGAACCAGGAACCAAGAGCCAAGAGCCAAGAACCAGGAATCAAGATTATTAAATTCTAATTTGAACTCAGCAGTATCCCCTCTTACTTCAGACCTCAGACAACAGACAACAGACAACAGACAACAGACAACAGACAACAGACAACAGATAACAGATAACAGACAACAGATAACCACTTTTTGAGTTGTTAGTAGTTAGATAATTTAGCTTCATTTCATAGCAGCACCTCGGACATCATACTTCTTACCTCCTACATCAGACTACTTACCTCAGACCTCAAAACCACCCCCTCCCAGCGCTCAATCCGACACACCCCCCGCCAGCGGTGGACAGCAAATCGGACAATAAAATCTGATTCAAATACAGATAATTTGATCTTTAAACAAATTACTAGGTATCCAGTATCCACCGCTGGCGGGGCAATTAAAGGGTTCTTCAAAATTTCAATCAATAGTGGAATTGTCAGTTTACTGCAAATTCCTAAGCATCCAGTGTCCACCGCTGGCGGGGGAATTAAAGGGGGTGGTTCTTTCCTGAATAGCAATCGCTTTTAGTAGGTTAGTAGCTAGTTGGTTAGACTCATACCTCAGTCCTCCGATATCATACCTCAGTCCTCCTACCAAGAAAATAGCATTCCGAACCACCCCCCGCTCCAATGGAGTCCTTCGGACAAGCGGTGGACAGCAAATCGGACAATAAAATCTGATTCGTTCATCGAATGACTAGCTTTTATGGAATGATTATTTCAAGAACCAAGATTATTAAATTCTAATTTGAACTCAGCAGTATCCCCTCCTACTTCAGACCTCCTACTTCAGACAACAGACAACAGACAACAGACAACAGACAACAGATAACAGATAACAGATAACTCAACTAATAATCCTTCCATCTTCCATTTCAATAATCCGGTCTGTACGCAATGCGAATTCATTATCATGAGTGACGATCAATAAAGATTGCTTATAAACTTCTGCCAGCTCCTGAAAAATATCAAAAACGATCTCCGAGTTTTTTTTATCCAGATTTCCAGTAGGCTCATCCCCCATGAGTATTAAGGGGTCATTAATCAAGGCCCTTGCAATAGCAATTCGCTGTTTCTGACCACCTGAAACCTGATTTGGCTTTCTAAGTGCCTCACTTTCTATGCCCAGTATCTTTAATTTTTCATAGGCCCTGTGCTCTACTTCCTTTACAGAATATTTCCCGAGTTTTAAGCCAGGTAACATCACATTCTTCAAAACAGAAAATTCATTTAAAAGGTAATGAAATTGGAATACAAAGCCAATTTTCTCATTTCTTACCCTTGCGAGTTCAGCTTCCTTTTTATCCCGCATACTTTCCCCATCGATCAGAATGTCGCCGGTATAATCGGTATCCATGGTTGATAGAAGATACAGCAAGGTTGATTTTCCGCATCCGGATTTACCGATCACAGAAACAAAGTCGCCCCTGTTTATTGAAAAATTAATATCAGTAAGTACCTGAACAGTTACTGGATCGTGGAAATATTTTGAAACACCTTTTGCTTCCAGTATAATTTGATCCATCCTATTTTCCTCTGATAATAATTACCGGATCTATTTTACTCGCTTTTCGGGATGGAAAATATCCGGCAAAATAGGTTGTAACAATCGAAAACACCGCACCAATCAAATAAAAACGAGGATTATAATTGATGGGATATGTTTTAATCGTCGGTAAAGCTGCCGTATTGAACGGAATCTGGTCAATAGCTAATGAGAGTCCGAATCCTAAAATCAACCCTAAAATACCTCCCAAAATACCAATGGTCAAAGCTATTCCAATAAAGATCCGGTTCACATCTTTCCCTGAGAATCCGGTAGCTTTTAAGATAGCGATCGAATCCATTTTCTCATAGATCATCATATTCAGAATATTGTAAATACCAAATCCTGCAACAATCAGTAAGGTTATACCTACCGAATAGGAGATCAAGGTTCGCACTGAACTACCCGTTTCAAATTGAGAATTTGCGGTTTGAATGTCAATAGCCTCCAAATCAAATAATTTCTGGTACTCTTTAGCAATCTCCGGTGCCAAAGCTATATCCTTCAGCTTGATCTGAATATCTGTGATATAAGTACCCGACTCACCTAACAATTTCTGGGTTGTATTGATGGACGCATAACTTTGTGCGTTATCTATATCCTGTAATCCAGATTGAAAATAACCAACCACCTTTAACTGCATTCTCTCTCCTTTAGCAGTTGTAATTTGAATATTATCTCCAATATCTGCCAGCATTTTTTCGGCTAAACCTTTGCCCAAAATAATGCTGTTTGGCGTGTTTTTTAAATCGATATAATTCCCATCAGTAACATAATCCTGGAATAAGAATAATTTGTTCTCTGCCTCCACATCTATTCCATTGATCGCTCCCGCAAGGTCAATAAATCCAACATTATAAAACACTTGTGTGGTAATTTTGGGAGCTATGCCTGAAACGCGCTGATCAGCCTTCAAGAAATCCATAATAATACCATTATTATATATTTGAAGACGCTCTTTCTTGGGCTTAACCGAGCTAATAAAGTTATGATACGGTTTATAGATCTCAGATAAATTAACAGGCTGAAGATCAGATGGTTTTATTTCGTTATATAAGCGGATGTGAGCCGTTCGGTTGATAATCATACCGTCCAAAAGATCATTCAATCC
>JBIIWE010000299.1:0-4033 GCA_044339075.1 Daejeonella sp.
AGGTAGATTGAATGTTTGCTGAACAAGCCCTTTTCCGAAGCTACGCTGACCGATCACTACAGCTCGGTCCAGATCTTGTAAAGATCCGGCAACGATCTCGGAGGCAGAAGCAGAACGATTATTAACCAGGACAATCAATGGAAGATTTGGCTCTTCAGGGTTATTCATTGTAGTATAAGTGATAGATTTATCCCGATTTCTGCCCTTTTGAATCACCACAGTTACCCCTTTATCAACAAAAAGATTGACTATTTTTACTGCTTCCTGTAATATGCCACCACCATTGAAACGAAGATCCAATACCAATCCATTCAGGTTATTCTTCTTTAGCTCCGTCAAAGCATCTCTAACTTCCTGAGCAGAATTTTCGAGAAATTTATCCAGCTTAATATACCCAACATGATTATCGAGCATGCCAAAGTAAGTTACATTATCTTGTCTGATTTCTTCCCGAACAAGGTTTAATTCAATAGCCTTTGAAGTACCCGGTCTTTGAATCAATAGTTTAACTGGAGTTCCTTTTGAACCTTTGAGCATAGAACTGACTTGCTCATTATTTTTTCCTTTTAAAGCTATTCCTCCAATTTGAAGTAACTCATCGCCTGCACGAATATCTGCCTTCTGGGCTGGGAAACCCTGGTAAGGATCAGCAACTATTACTTTACCATCTCGATTTGAAATGGTTGCACCAATACCACCATATTGAGTACTTACATACTTAAGTTTATAATCTTCGATATCCGACTCAGGAATATACTCAGTATATGGATCCAGATCTTCAAGCATTGCATCAATTCCGATTTTCATAATTTCTGAAGAATCGACATCATCTACATAATTTATACTCAACTGTTTATAAACTGCTGCAAAAATGTCCAGATTCTTGGACACCTGAAACAGGTCTTCAACATATGAAAAAGAAAAAAATGATATTAATACCGCACTAAGGATAAATCCCTTGGCTAATTTCAGGAAATTAGGATTTGAACCAGAATGTTTTTGCATATTTTTAAATTAAGAATTTAAATTACAAAAAAACCTGCCTTTTTTAGAACTATTAAGATAAAGCCAAAAAGGCTTTCTACTATAAGCGGTTTGTTTCAAGAAATTCCATACCTTTTTTAAGAGTGAATACAATATACTCTCTTTTACGCTTTAATCGAGCCATCAAGCGGATAATCAGCTCATCTTCTTGTCCCTGCTGATAAGAAAGATCTTCATCGCTAAGATTATTGTATTTACGCTTGATCTTTAATTTCAAACGATCCCATTCTGAATTACTTATGCTGATCTCTGCCATGGTACAAATTTGCACAAAATTAAATTTTATCCCGACAATTTTCAAGCTTATTCGTATAAATGAGAAAATACAATAATTTGGAATAACTATTGTTTAATTAATTAGAAATTAAATAAATAAGATAGTATGAAAAAGATCATCATGTTCACATGCCTTCTCGGAATAACCGGAATTACGGCAATGGCACAAGTACCTAAATTTACTTTTGGAATTAAGGGAGGAGTCAATTATTCTAATCTTAAAACCAAAGACAACCTAACGGATGAAAATAGTATAATGGGATATCAGGCAGGAATATTCACCAGAGTTGGTGCTGCAGGATTGTATTTTCAACCAGAACTATACCTTGGAACAAAAGGTAATGAATATACCAGCATTGAAACCAGTTCAGGAATGATGGATGTGAAAGGCAAAATAAAGTTCACAACTCTTGATCTTCCACTTTTAATAGGCACAAAAATCGGCACCAATAAACTAAACCTTCGTTTTATGGCAGGCCCCATCGTATCCTTTATAATTGATGAAAACAATAACCTCGGCACAGCGTACAATTCAGTTAGTGATTTTGGAAATTACAAGAAACAAACACTCGGCTTCCAGGCAGGTAGTGGAGTAGATTTGGGCAATTTAACTTTTGATGTTCGTTATGAAGCGGGATTGAGCAACGTAAGCCAAAGTGAAAAATATAGTCAGCAACAGAATTTATTTCATCTAAGTCTGGGATTTAAGTTATTATAAAAAACAATCATTGTTTTCCGGTTAAAATTAAACTTCTTGTCAAATTTGCTAGTTATAAATTAGAATGGAAATTTATTAACGTTTTTAAAAGCATGCCCCCTGTTTTATCAAAATTATAGGAGAAACAAAATGAGGTTCTGGCCTTCGCCAGATCCGATAGCTATCGGATGACAATGCATTTTGTAATAATGGAGGAGATCCTGAATTTGTCAGGATCGCTTGCCTCAAAAAGTAGCTGTAATGATATCAATCAGATTCCGGCGAAGGCCGGAATCTCCCTATCCCACCCCATGGGCTGTCATTCCAGCGAAAGCTGGAACCTCCTAAATATTTAGGAAATTCCATTTCAAGCTTTCCACGGCCTCTAGTGAAAAACAATAAGCATACTCTATTCAAAAACCATTATTGTGTCAGTAATGGTTTTTGATTTAAAGAACAATCTGAACTAGCCTTGGCTAAATAACATCCATAATCTATTAGAAAAATATGCCATGGATACTATGAGGCAAGTTTTAATGAGCAATATATTTAATCCAAAACGACAAATTGCTATTCATGATTCAATATCAGTCCTATTTGTATAATTTTTAAAAGAAATTTCTTGCCGCTTAAACGCATTGAAAATTTGATTAACCTAACCTCAAACAAGATAATTTATAAGCAATTCCAAAGGATAAATTTTTTGTAATTATATTTGCGTCTCACCTAATATAGTCTGAATCAAATGGCCCGATTAAATCTTCTCGAAGAAACCCGATTCGAAAAACTTCCTGTAACTGTTTATGCAAACCAGGATATTGCTTCTAAAGAGGTGGCACGCCGCATTACAGACCTAATTGTTAGAAAACAATTGAAAGGCGAACATGCGATCCTTGGACTTGCAACTGGAGTTACACCAATTGGAGTTTATCGCGAACTTGTTCGTATTCACAAAGAAGAAGGTATTAGCTTTAAAAATGTAATCACATTCAACCTTGATGAATATTTTCCAATGAAACCCACATCGCCACAGAGCTATGTGACTTTTATGAAGGAAAATTTATTCAACCATATTGATATCCATATGGATAATGTTCATATCCCTGACGGAACTTTGCCAATCGAAGAAATTCATGATTTTTGTCTTAATTATGAACGAAAGATTACAGACTTAGGCGGACTTGATCTTCAGATATTGGGTATCGGCCGGACCGGGCACATTGGTTTTAACGAACCGGGATCAGCGCCAAATTCAGGAACCAGATTGGTAACTCTTGATGATTTGACTCGAAGAGATGCTTCACGCGATTTTGGTGGTAAAGAAAATGTACCAACCAAGGCCATTACAATGGGTATCGGAACAATTTTTAAAGCCCGCGAAATCATACTGATGGCCTGGAATCAGAAGAAGGCTTCTATCATTAAAAAAGCGGTTGAAGGTGAAATTTCTGCTGAAGTTCCGGCAACCTACTTGCAACTGTCTGAACATGTAGAGTTTATACTGGATCAGGATGCTGCTTCTGAATTAACTAGATTCAATACTCCATGGCTGGTTAAAGATTGTACATGGGATGTACCAATGATCAAAAAGGCAGTTATCTGGCTTGCTAATACGCTTGGAAAACCAATCCTTAAACTTACAGAAGAGGATTATAACAACCATGGAATGGCGCAGCTGGCCACTGAGAAAGGGCCTGTCTACAATATCAATATTCATATTTTCAATAAATTGCAGCATACCATCACCGGATGGCCAGGAGGAAAAGGCAATGCTGATGATTCTCAAAGGCCTGAAAGAGCAGTGCCTGATAAAAAAAGAGCGGTCATTTTCTCACCTCACCCTGATGATGACGTAATTTCAATGGGTGGAACTTTTATCAGACTTGTTGACCAGGGTCATGATGTGCATGTTGCTTACCAAACTTCAGGTAACACTGCTGTTTGGGATGATGATGCACTTAGATTTGTTGAATTTGCAAAAGATTTCAGTAAATCAATAAACCTGGATACCAATAA
>JBIIWE010000300.1:0-4028 GCA_044339075.1 Daejeonella sp.
AGGAGAGTTCTTCGCAAAAATTGAACGGCTGTATCCAACTGCAGTACTGAAATTTTTTGCCAAATTGGCTTCAAAGCCTGCTGAAAGATCAAGTTCAGAGATTGCTGATCCCCCTGCATTGATCAATTTATAAGAACCAGCAGAAAAATAAAACCCACTTTTTAACCTCAAAGAGGCATTTGTTAGTATATAGGGAAGTTTTTCCTCGGCTGTTTGACCATAATAGTTGGCATTATTGCCATATATTGCAGCAAGAGTAAGTGTTGTTCTTTTGGCTTCAGCTTCTGTAGAATCTCGTTGTGCAAAGACATTAACTGCCAGAAGCAAACCGAGAAGCAGTAAAATATACCCTCTCATCATATAAAATCAATAAGGCCTTTTAAAAATGAATGCCTCCAAATCCCTTCTTAGGTATTCTCATCGGCGGTCTTCTTATTGGTATTCGGTCTGTCACTGCCTGGGGCTTCAATTTAGGAATCGAGCGTGGAACTTGTTTAATTCCTGATCGCTGACGAATTCGTTGATTCCCGCCGTTTATTTCCTGAACTCGTCTGAGATCGTCAGGCCTGTTTTCTCCGGGTTTGTTTTCACCCGGACCTCTATCACCAGGTCTAATATCACCACCCGGACGATCTTGTTCTTTTTTATCTCCTCCTCTTCGCACAGGAATAGAATCTATAAATACTGGCAAGATCTCATTTACACTTAAATTCCTTGAAGGTTTATCATCAATTTCCTTATCTCCGGCATAAAGCATAGCCGGAAATATGCCAAGAATGGCAATCAGGATAATTGTACGATAAACAGGTATTAATTTCATCTCGTGTAAAAATAATGAAAGTTTGCCTCTTTTTGAGGCAAACGATCATTCTTGTGTATAAAGGTAATTTATGATGGAAACCTTACAAATTCCGGGCACCTATATTAACTCGGTTATTGATCCCGATATTCGGACGGTTGAGTTTCGAACCTGTACCTGAATTAGGTCTGACACCGGTCCTAACACCATCGTTCAAACCTGCTCCACGAGTTTTTCCTGAAGGACTACATCCTTCTTTTCCTTTCATACGATCAGTTTTTCCTCCCCTGGCTTTTGCAGGAGCCTGAGAACCATCAGCAGCAACAGTACTGATATCGGGCCTGTCAGATTCTGTTCCGGTTCTGGTAGTAGTTCTAACCCTGGTGCCATGATTGGGGCTAATTTGTGCATAAGCAGTAGCTGTGAATAATAAAACCACGACTAATAAAAGTTGTTTTTTCATGTCCCTTAGTTTAGGTAATGCGATAATCTATAGTCAAAGATTGTTGACGAACATGAAGAGTAGATGAATTTTTGAAAATTATTTTAAAAAAAAGCCCGGCCTCCCTTTTTATTCAGGATTGACCGGACTTGGAATAGATTAAACAGTATTTACCTAAGAGAATTGATATATGCAGCTATCTTCAAGCCATCTTCCTTTTTAACCTGAGGCATCGGTGGCATGGGCGTAGGATACTCCGGCCAATTTTCAGGCTGCGGATTATGAATCAGCTGAAGAATTTTTTCCGGACTATATTTCCGTTTTGCGATATCCTTAAATGCCGGCCCTACTATCTTTCTATCTGGATTATGACAGGATAAACAGGTGTATGAAGCCAGCATTCCTTTCACATCATTGTATGTTGGAACTTTTTCTACTTGCGCAATTACTTGAGCTGCCTGTTTTGCAGGTGCTGCAACTGTTGCTTTCTTTACTCCACTACCTACTGGGAGCGCTTGTTCTATCACAATAGCTGAGTTTTTGGTACTAACTTCTGTCATAGAGAGTTTAGCACCATCAGGTATATTATTCAGTGTATAATAAGCTGTGGGATGTACCAGCGAGTAGAAATTATCACGTTCACGGATACCATCAAGTTTTATAGTATGGATATAATACCTGCGAAGATTATCCACAATGATCCTTGCTTTTAGTCCGTCTGCAGAGAGTTTAACTCCTTTGATTGCCAGGTTTTGGGTATTAACCGGCGGACTACCATAAACGGGATGATATTTATAGATATAACTTTCTACTGAATAAGATGCTAGATCTTCCGCAGACTTCGGATCAACAGGCAGAGTAAATTCAATTTCAAAACCATCGGGCATTGCTCTTACGGCTTTCATCTCAAAGGGTATTTTATTATTCCAAACCAGACGCTGCAAACCTTCACTAGCCTCTCCGGCAGAACCCCATCCACGGTTTGTTTCACCAATGAATAAAGAACTATCCCGGGCCCATGACATTCTCATTACCCCTGATCTGAATCCTGAGCGGAACATAAAGGATGCGCCCTGAACTTCGCCATTAACCTTCTCCATAAATACCCTTGAAAGGATACTCATTCCCTGATCACCTATCAGGGTTTGACCTTCAAAAGGACCAAAATGACCTTTAGGAATAGTAATTGGCTCTGAATTAGATATACCTAATATTCCATAAGGCAACCAAACAGCAGGCAGGCGCAATTCAGGAAACTCTTTTTTCATATCAAAAAGAGTTTTAAAATTCTCGTTAACAACATTTTCCGGTTTAATATAACGACCCTTATCATTCTTAACTTTACGGGGATCAATCTTCGAATTAAACTGAGCTTCGGTTAATTTAACTGGAGAATTTGGCATTCCGCTCCAGGCCAAACCTGCAGGATGACCCATGAAATCGCCTTTTTCAATTTTCCACAAAGCACCGGAACCCATCCAATCGCCCTGATTATCGGTATAGAACAATTCATTATTTAAAAATCCTAATCCGGCAGGAGAACGCATTCCTGTAGCCCAGGGCTCCATCTTTCCATCTTCTGTAATACGCATAGCCCAGCCTCTCCATGGCACACGACTTTCACCGCGCCACCATTCTTCATTACCAAAAGCTACGTTTCCAGTTACAAAAAAAGAACCATCTGGAGCGATCTTCGGACCGAAACTATATTCATGATAATGACCAGATAACGGCCATGAATAGATCGTTTCATAGACATCGGCCTTGCCATCTAAATTAGTATCAACCAGCTTGGTCAGCTCACCACGCTGTGCACAATAAAATACACCATTTTTATAAGCTAATCCCAGAATTTCATGTAAACCGGATGCGAATTTTCTAAAATAAGGTCGGCTGCTCGTTGGATTTTCTACGATAAAAACATCTCCCCGACGGGTAGAAATTCCCAGATCTCCATTCGGCAAATTTACCAGACCACCCACTTCAAGTATTATACCTTCAGGAGTGGCTACTTTCATGATCTTGAAGAAATCTTCTTCCTTTGGCGTTTCCTGTGCAAAGGCAGAACTACCACTGAACATGATTACCGCTAAAAAAACTGCTCTATATAGTTTATTGATATTTTTCATGTCCTGAATTAGAATAAAATTGAATAGCTTAATGACTTAATTATAGGAATGATCAGTTCCTTTCGGCCATTCTGATCACGGATAATGGGCTTAGAACCACCTGCATCATCCAGACGAAGATAATAGGATTGATTATCGATCAGATACATCCCATCTGCAGTTTGAATGATACTTTCAGCATCCGCCAAACGGAAATAAAGATCATTCACCTGATCTGAAATTGTGATTTTGCGACTAAGGCCCCTTCCCATTTCCAATACCCTTACCTGATCGTTTACAGATGTCCCATAAGTTAAATAAAGGAATGAAGGAATTCCATTTTCATCAAGAACATATCCTTTTGGCTTATAACCAGTTCCTGCTGTATCACTGATCCAGGTTGTCTGGGAACTAGAAAGACGTAAAATGGATTGTACAGGTTTTCCCAGAAGTTGTACCATTCCCAATGGTCTTGATGATCCATCTCCCCGGTCATGCCACATTGGTGTTGCATTCAAAAATCCGCCTCTCCATACTTGAACAAGCATGGCATTATCCATATCATAGGTATAATGAACTTTTTGCGGACTTCCAACAGAAACGGCATGCACTACACGCGGCGAACCCGGAAGATCCATAAAGCTTCTAAGTATAGTATTTTCAGAAGCGCCGATCAGGA
>JBIIWE010000301.1:0-4018 GCA_044339075.1 Daejeonella sp.
GATTGGTCTTTCTCACAACCACTTAGTAAAACTATTAATACAACAGATAAAATGCATAGAATTCTTTGCATAACATTAGGGGTTTTTATGGGTTAAATTTAGTTTATACGATTTAATATGTTTTTTGAAAATTAATTACAAAGAAAAAAATCAAGATCTTCTATTAATTCCTTTATTTTTTTTAAACTTACAAGCAAATATAGTTATGAAAATTTTAAGTTTTTTATTTATTTCTTTAGTATTATTAACTTATACGCAAGTTAATACAAATAGTTCAAATAAAATCATAAATATTTCAGATACATCTTTAGTTATCCAGCTTAATAATAATGCATTTAAGGCTCGTTTAACTGATCCGAATAGTACTATTACAAATGCTAAAAAAGCTTTACAATTATCTTTTAAGTTAAATTACATTAATGGTATAGCAGAATCATACCGAGTAATCGGTGTTGGAAACAGCTACAAAAATTCAATTGATATTTCTATTGAAAACTATTTAAATGCATTGAGTTACTTTAAAAAAAGTAAAAACTTAGAAGGAGAAGCAAAAGTTTATAACAATATTGGAAATCTCTATAGAGATCTTGATTTGAAAAAATCGCTAGAAAGTTTTAACAAAAGTTTAAGAATAGCAGAGAAATTAAACAACCAAAATCTTATTGCGGGTATTTATTTAAATATTGGTTCTGCTAATCAGCAAAGTAAAAATTACACAAAGGCACTTTCCGACTATCAAAAAAGTCTTTCAATGTTTATTAGCTTGAATAATAAATTAGGAATTATTCAAAGCCATCAAAACATGGGGGTACTTTATCTTAATCTTGGAGATTATGAGAAGGCAGAAAAACACCTTTCTGATGCCCTAAAGAATGCTAAAGTAGAGAAATTAAACAATTCGATTGCAGCTGTCAATTTAACCCTTACCTCTATTCATATAGCACAAAACAGATTTGCCAATGCAGAGAAAACAATTGAAGAAGGTTTAAAATATTCTAAATTACTTAAAGACACCAAACTTGAATATAATTTCACGATTGTTTCCTACGAACTTGAAAACAAACGTAAAAACTACTATCAAGCATTAAATTACCTGCAAAAAGCATATAAACAAGATAGTATAAAATACGCCAATAATATTTCCGAAAAAATTAGTCTTTTAGAGACTCAGCATATCCAACTCGAAAAGCAAAAAGAAAACGAACTTACCATTGCAAGGCAGAAAAATACTCAGATACTTTTCTGGGCAAGTAGTGCTATTGCAGCAATGGCATTTCTTGTCATATTCCTTCTAATTAAAAACGTTCGAAAAACTGCGAAAAACAATACAGTTTTAACTCGTTTGAATCTCGAAATTTCAAAACAAAAAGATGACCTGGACCGTGCAAATCAAAATCTGGAAGAGATCATCGATGACAGAACGAAAGACCTTAAAGTAAAAAATAAAAAACTTTCAGAATATTCATCCCATCTTTCTCACCAGATTCGAAGTCCCGTTGCTACTTTAAAAGGATTGATTTTTCTTCAAAATGATAATCTCATTGAAAAGGATGAATTTATTGAACAATTAGGCTATTGTGTTAATGATTTGGATGATAAAATAATCAACATTAACGATAACCTGAATAATCCAGATATATCGGGGTTAATTGATAATGATTAAATTTCAATCAAACATTATTTCATCTCTTTTTTTATTAAATCCAGGCTACATGGTGGAAAAATTGTAGACAGACCTAAACCGCTAATCTCAAATCTCTTTAGTAATTTAGCAGAAAAAAAACAGGCATAAATTTTGGATTATTTAGATGGATTGAATCCTTCACAAAGGGCAGCGGTTGAGCAAACCGAAGGACCAGTGATGATAGTTGCAGGTGCAGGATCAGGGAAAACGCGGGTAATTACCTACCGCGTAGCACACTTGATCAGAAAAGATGTAGATCCATTTAATATTTTGGTGCTTACTTTTACCAATAAAGCTGCAAAAGAAATGCGGGAACGCATTATGAAAGTAGTTGGGAACGAAGCCAAAAATATTTGGATGGGAACCTTTCACTCGGTTTTTGCCAAGCTACTCAGAGTCGAATCAACAAAGATTGGTTATCCAAGTAACTTTACTATTTATGATACTGATGATAGTAAAAGTCTGCTTAGAGCCATCATTAAAGAAAAGCAATTTGATGAAAAACTCTATAATGTAAATTTTGTTTATAATCGTATTTCATCTTCTAAGAACAACCTCGTTTCTCCAGCAGCATATTTACAAAACGCTCAAATTCAGGCTGAAGATTTTTCAACCGGACGGGGAAGCATCGGTGAAATATACCAAATATATGCGCAAAGATGTTTTAAGTCTGGTGCAATGGACTTTGATGACCTCCTTTACAAAACCAATGTACTTTTAAGGGAACACCCTGAAGTTTTATATAAATACCAGCACAAATTCAAGTATTTAATGGTAGATGAGTATCAGGATACCAATTATTCACAATACCTTATCGTAAAAAAACTTGCCGCAAACAATGAAAATATTTGCGTTGTTGGTGATGATGCACAAAGCATATATGCTTTTCGAGGAGCGAATATTCAAAACATACTCAACTTTGAAAAAGATTATCCAGACCTGAAAGTATATAAATTAGAACAGAATTATCGGTCTACCCAAAATATTGTCAACGTAGCTAATAGCATAATTGCAAACAATAAAAATCAACTTAAAAAGTCTGTCTTTTCTGAAAATGAAACAGGCGATAAAATAAAAGTTTGCAGAGCCTTCAGCGATAATGAGGAAGGCAAGATAGTTGCTGAAGCAATTGCTCAGGAACAGGCTCTAAAAGGTTCCAAATACCATGATTTTGCTATCCTGTATCGCACAAATGCTCAGTCAAGAGCAATGGAGGAAGCCCTTCGAAAGTTAAATGTTCCTTACAAAATATATGGCGGTCTATCATTTTATCAACGTAAAGAAATCAAAGATCTTATCGCTTACTTCAGACTTACATTCAACCCTAACGATGAAGAAGCAATAAAAAGAATAATTAATTACCCTCGCCGCGGCATTGGAGACACAAGCATTGAGCGAATTATGATTGCAGCTGATCAAAATAATATGACCTTATGGGAAATTATTTGCGATGCTCATAAATATCTTGATTCCCGAAGCTCTGGTTCAGTTGCAACTTTCGCATTGCTTATTCAAAGTTTTCAGGTAATGACAAAAACTCATTCCGCTTATGATACAGCCTTACATATTGCACAGCATTCGACCCTACTTAAAGATCTGTATTCAGACAAATCAGTTGAAGGCTTAAGCAGATATGAAAATATTCAGGAATTACTAAATGGTATAAAAGAATTCAGTGAACGTGAAGATATTGAAGAAAGAGGCCTAGACATTTTCATGCAGGATATAGCTCTTCTGACAAATGACGACAATGATAAAAATCCTGATGCAGATACGGTATCATTAATGACCATTCATTCAGCAAAAGGATTAGAGTTTGATAATGTTTTCGTTGTGGGACTGGAGGAAAATCTATTCCCATCCCAAATGTCTTTAAGCTCAAGGACAGATCTCGAAGAGGAACGCAGGTTATTCTATGTTGGAATAACCCGTGCTGGTAAAAAACTTACTCTTTCATATGCAACATCACGCTACCGTTGGGGCACTTTAACCAGCTGTGAACCCAGCCGGTTTATAGAAGAAATTGACGCACGTTACCTTGAACTTGACTTTAAACAAGCACAAAAAAAATCTGATAACCCATTTTTGGATGAAGAACGATCAGCCTGGCAACAGAAAGAAATGTTTAGCAAACCTAAGCCATCTACTTCAGTAAAAACAAGTTCAATTTTACCGAAAGCCCATGTACCTAGTGAAGGCTTCAGCCCTTCCGATACATCGGGATTACAAGTTGGGATGGAAGTAGAACATGAGCGATTTGGATTTGGAAAAGTTATTCATATGGAAGGCAACAAACCAGACCTAAAAGCAACAATATTCTTTAAAGATTTAGGA
>JBIIWE010000302.1:0-4012 GCA_044339075.1 Daejeonella sp.
AGCTTCCCGCAAATATAATAAGCGTATTCAGGTTGGATTTCAAAACCGTTCTATACCAAATGTAATAGAGGCAATTAAATTTCTTCATGATGGTGGTATTGGCGACGTTCATATGGCACGTGGCCTATGTATCAAGCCGCGCGATTCGTTTGGCATTGCTAAAGATAGCACCCCTCCGAGTACCCTTCATTATGACCGTTGGTTAGGCCCGGCTCCGCATCGTGCCTACAACGAAAAACGTGGTCATTACAATTGGCACTGGTTCTGGGATACAGGTAATGGTGATACTGGAAATCAAGGCCCTCACCAATTTGATGTAGCTCGTTGGGGACTGAATAAAAATGAACATCCGGTATCTGTCTTCTCTTCTGGGGGTATATATGGTATTGACAGGACTCAATGTGAGCAGGAAACTCCAAATACCCAAATTACCATAGCTAAATATAACGATGGTAAAATCCTTGAGTTTGAAACCAGAGGTAGATATTCAAATGCTGAATCAAGCCTTGGTATTAAGGTTGGTAACATCTTTTATGGCAGCGATGGCTATCTTGAGATTGACGGGGATACCTGGAAAGCTTACCGCAAACAGGAGAAAGTGCCTTTTGCAGGATCAAAAGTAGTCGGCAGTACCGAGGCAGCTTCGCTTACGGGCTCAAGCAATACAGAGCATTTTGTAAATTTTCTTGATGCTATTAAATCAGGGAAAGATGAAACGCTTCATTGCGATATCAGCGAAGGACATTATTCATCTGCAGTGCCATTTTTGGCTAATATCTCGTACCGCTTGGGGCGCGAATTGAAGTTTATGGGTGATTATGAAAAATTTGCAAATGATCCGGAGGCTGATACTATGCTAAGCCGCAGATATCGCAGTCCTTATGTGGTTCCATCAGAAGTCTAATTCATGAATAATTTCTAAAGAATATTTAACCTGATTAAAAAAATTAAAAGATGAAATTAACTTCGATACTGGCATTAACTATTATGCTTGCAGCAAGCGGTGATTCTATGGCTCAAAAGCAAGTTGCGAAAAGTCAAAATTCAACAATCAAATTTATTAAACATGAAGCCGATAAGAAGGTTGATGTACTGATTGGCGGAAAGTTCTTTACCTCTTATTGGTGGCCAGATACTGTTTACAAGCCAATACTTTACCCTTTGCTTACCGCTTTAGGAACTCCTGTTACACGCGGATTTCCAGTAACCCCCCGTCAAGGCGAACGGCGTGACCATATTCATCAGGTAGGTAACTGGTTAAACTATGGAAACGTAAATGGCCTTGACTTTTGGGGTAATGGTTCAGAAGGAAAAAGGAATGTAAATGGCGGACAAATAAAGCACATCAGTATTGAGAAGCTATCTGGTGGAATTGGTGAAGGCTCAATGATTACCAATGCAGAATGGGTTGGTCCGGATGGCAAACGTCTTATTTCAGAACGAACTGAATTTCATTTTATCGCAAATGGATCAACTCGAATTATTGACCGCATCACTACCTTAACTTCCAGTGGTGAAGCTGTAACAATGAAAGATACCAAGGAGGGGAGTTTCGGAATTCGTGTTGCCCGCCAACTTGAATTACCTTCTAAAGAGGATGTCATCCTTACTGATGCTAAGGGCCATCCAACCACAGTGAAAAAAATGTCAAATGATGGTGTATCCGGAAATTTCAGAAGTAGTGAAGGAATTACCGGAGAGGCTATCTGGGGCAAGCGTGCAAAATGGATGGATCTTTACGGGAATATTGGCAATGAAAAAATTTCACTAGTCATTTGCGACCACCCTAAAAACCTAAGCTATCCTACTTATTGGCATGCGCGTGGATATGGGTTGTTTGCAGCAAATCCGTTTGGAGTGAAGGATTTTACTGCGGGTAAAGAAGAGTTGAACTATGTTATTCCAGCCGGCAAATCGCTGACATTAAGGTACCGAATTATAATTAGTTCTGGCTCTCATTTAACCGATACTGAGATCAATACTTTCGCAGATAATTTCGCATCTAAATATTAAATAAAACTTATTCTATGAAAAGCAAAAGAAGAGATTTTTTAAAATATACTGGTCTTGCGGGCCTAACTTTAGCGAGCAATAGCGTGCTAGGAGGATTAGCCACAGAGTCGGATGATCCTATTAAGCTGAATCAAAAAGCTTTTTATGGTCAAGACAGTTTGCAGAAGCAATTTCGAATAAATGATCAGATTAAGGCGGATTTTGAAATGGCAAAAAATATCCTGAAGCCTACTCAAAAGCAGCTTGAACATGGATTAGAATTGCATAAAAACTCTTTGGTAATTGATGCCTATGGCTTTATGCCTAGGGCTGCATATAATGGCGAACTGATTAACTCTGCATTAAACGCAAAGGCATCTTCATTGGAAGTTCAAGATATGCAGGAAGATATGTCTATGACTCGTTTTGTTCTGAATAAAAAAGAAAGAGATGAATTTGAAAATGCCTGGGAAGCGTCAGGAGTAACCTGCATTATTCAGAATGCCGGTGAAGAAGGTAATGATATAAAGCGCTTGTTAAAGCGCTTGTCACATTTTACCTATGCAACGGATATGATGAGAGATTTTGTAGGAAAGGCCGTTACTCCTGATGATATTTTAAAAGCTAAAAAAGAAAATCGCCATGCACTTTATTTTTCAGGGAATGGGGTTCCATTACCCGGGGAATGGGTTTCTGTTGAAGAAGAATTAAGATATATCAGCGTTTTCTTCCAGTTAGGGATCAGGATGATGCATCTTACATACAATCGTAGGAATGTAATTGGCGATGGTTGTGCAGAAAAATCAAATGGCGGACTTAGTGATTTTGGCCGTTCTGTTGTAAAGGAGATGAATAGGGTTGGAGTAATTGTAGATATTGCCCATTCTGGATGGCAGACAAGTCTGGAAGCTGCGCAACTTTCCCAAAGGCCCATGGTAGCAAGTCATAGCACTATTGCCTCTGTTAATCATCATATGCGTTCAAAACCGGATAATGTAATTCGTGCAATTGCTGATACGGGCGGATATATAGGGATTTGCTGTATACCAAAATTCTTGGGCGGAACAGGGGATATTTCCTCAATGATGAAGCATATTGATTATGTAGTGAAAAAATTCGGAAGTGATCATGTTGCTATAGGAACAGATATCTCATATACCTCTAGTTTTGCAGCTGAAGAAAGCAGAAAGATTACTGCATCCAAGCAAGTAGGTAGAACCCGTTGGGAAGCACTCTGGCCTGAAGAACATTTCAAGGAGAGTGCCGAAATGGCGCAAAGTATGTCATGGACCAACTGGCCTTTGTTCACAGTTGGTATGGTTCAAATGGGATATCCGGATGATGTTATTCAGAAAATTTTGAGCGGAAATTCCATGAGAGTGGCTAAGGCGGCACTCAAATAATCATTTTATGGTTGGATACGGTTTCAAAAAATAAATTCTAACTAAATGGAAATTATGCAAAGTAATTGTCAATAGATTGGTTTAAAGATAAATGACAATCTGGAATTTTGGGATAATAGGGACTGGTTTGATTGCTGATATTCATGCACAAGCCATCCAAAGTTTAGGAAATGCAAATCTTGCAGGAGTATGCAGCTCTGATCCGGCTAATGCAAATGCATTTGCTAAAAAGTACAATTGCAAAGCATTTGCAAACTATGCAGAGATGCTAGAGTCGAGTGAAATAGATATTGTGACCATTGCAACGCCAAGTGGAAATCATATGGAGCCAGCCGTGGAGGCTGCCAAGCGTGGAAAGCATGTTTTATGCGAGAAACCAATGGAAATAACACTTGAACGCATAGATAAAATGATTGCTGCTCATAAAAATGCGGGCACTTATCTGGGGGGAATTTTCAATTACCGGTATAATAACTCAGTGGCGATACTGAAAAAAGCTATTGTGGAGGGCCGGTTCGGCAACATCAGTTATGCATCTGTTCATGTACCCTGGTGGCGAAGTGATGAATATTATAAAAGTAAATGGCGGGGAACATGGGCGCTCGATGGCGGGGGTG
>JBIIWE010000303.1:0-3998 GCA_044339075.1 Daejeonella sp.
CAAATTTGGCCTTTTGTCCCTGCATCTCACGGCTTATTTCATAAACCTTAAGAATTTTTCCAATGATTGCAATAAAAATACAAAGAAGGAAAAACATAAGCAGGTAATAAGAGCCTGAGCGATAAGCTTCAGAATAGTCTTTAGTCACTACTAGGGGTTGCAAGTTTTTATAACGAGCAACAGTATCAACAGCAGTACTAATCAATGGCACATTGGATAGTGACAATTCTGAGACGGCCGACTTAGCAGCAGTATCTATTGCGGCTGTTGTTGAACTAACTGTAGAGTCCTGCACCTGGGCAAATAATGTATTAGCCATTACGGTTATACTGCATATGACCAGCAATGCAGCTACAGTTCTGATATTAAAAATTTCTCTTAACCTCATTTTATTCGTAGTATTTTCTTTTTGCTATTAAGAACTGTGTTTAAATTTGGTGGTTAATACTCTCCTCTAAGAAAGGATGATTAGTTGACACCAAAGATCTTTTAGTTAATTGATTCAGAGTTAGGAATGAAAAGAACCCAACAAAACCTATTGCTATACCAATTTCAATTATTCCAAATCCCCTATGTGATTCTACTGTTCCAGGCATGATCATCATATAATAATCCAGCCAATGACCGCACAATAACATGATACAAACGAACATTAGTCTATTTATTTGACGCTTGGAATCTCTGGCCATCAAAATTAAAATTGGAGCCACGAAGTTAATTATGATGTTCAACCAGAACCATGGAAGGTATTCAGGTTCCCAACGCTTATAAAAATAAACTGTTTCTTCTGGTATGTTAGCATAGTAAATAAGAAGGAACTGTGAAAACCAGATGTAGGTCCAGAAGATAGAGAATGCGAAAATAAATTTACCAAGATCATGTAAATGATTTTCATTAACCCATGATAAGTATCCGGCCTTTTTCATGAAGATAACAATCAGTGTGATCACACATAAGCCACTAACCCACATGGCCGCAAAGTTATACCAACCAAACATAGTTGAAAACCAGTGAGCTTCTAATGACATAATAGTATCAAATGCCCAGATCGGAGTTGTAAATCCGAAAACAATCAAGAAAATTGCAGACCACTTAAAGCTCTTATCATAGAAAACCAATCCGCCTTCCATCTCTTCACGCTGAGAGTACTTTGCAAATAACCAGGCGAAGAAACTATATGCTCCCAGAAACAGAACAAGCCTTGTAAGAAAGAATGGAACATTTAAAAATGCAGCTTTCCCTGCAATAAGTTTATCATAACTAGGACTTGCGGGATCTGTTATTCCTTCAGCATTCCAGTGATGATATAAATTATGTGTCATAAGACCTGTAGCACAAACAACAATAAGGACTAAGGATGCTATAGGTAACACCCTTGACATGGCTTGCGGAATTCTGATCAATCCAGTCGCCCAACCAGCCTGTGCAACATATTGCAAAGCGATAAAGAACAAACCGGTTGCACAAACACAAGTCGTGTAATAAGCCATTAAAAGCAAATTGGCAAAGGTGCGTTCCTGCTGTCCGGTAATAAAACCGAAGGCTATAGTAAGAATTCCAACCACTATCGCTAGTAAGGTCCAGGTTTTTAACTTTCCCGAAAATGTGAATTGTTCAGTGAAATTATGAGTATGATTATGATTTCCCATCTGGTTTTAGCAATTGACTATTGTAATTTTTGTAATTCGTGAACGTACATAACAATTTTCCACCTCTGCTCAGAGGATAATTGAGATTTGTGTGGACCCATAAGGTTTACACCATGAGTAATAGTATGGTAGATCTTACCATCGGTAAGGTCTTTCATAGAACCGCCTCTTGAGGAATTTCCTGTAGAATAAGAAGGAGGTCCAGGAAATTTACCCAATTTAACAATTGAGCCATCACCTTTTCCTTCTAAACCATGGCAATGAGAGCACATGTTTAGATAGAGTGTTTTTCCTTGCTCTAATGTTGGAACACTAAGTGCTAATGGGTTTGTTAATGACGCACCTGCAGCCTGATATCCTTCAAGTGTATTAGGATAAGCATCATATTTATCAAATCCGACAGGCACTGTTCCTGCAGGAGGATCTTGTGCGGTCTTACCGTCTTTAAAGTTCTTATTTGGCTGATCCGGATTGTAGGCAATCGGATCATACATATTTCGTGCAAATTCTAATCCCGTACTTCTATTATCTGAACAGGAAGAAATAACTGAAGCAGCTGCTACAGTTAAGAAAACGGTACAAATTATTAGGAGCTTATTCATAACTAACATATTTCCTTTCGTTGTGCTTAACTTCAACAGCACCGGCTTCTTTTAAAATGTCATCAATTTTATCATGGTAAGGATTTGCTTTTGCATCGATCGCAACAACAAATCTGTCATTGGTAGCACGCAGATCCATTACTCTCGGTGCGCGTCCTGGAGCGAGGTGGTTTACAAAAAAGTAAGTGCCAACCATTCCGAATGCTGCTAACAATACTGTTAACTCAAACATGATCGGCACAAAATCAGGAAAAGCAAAATTTGGTTTTCCACCGATATTCATTGGCCAATCAATAACCAGCATATAGGTGATCATCGAAATCGCAGTAATTGTTCCGGATATACCGAAACCAAATGCTGCCTTACCTAAGCGTGAACGCCTGATCCCAAGCTTATCTTCAATACCGTGAATAGGCATCGGAGTGAAAACATCATAAACACTGATGTTGTTTTCCTGAAGCTTGTCTATTCCGTGCATCATATCATCCGGATCCGCAAAATGACCTAAAATGTATTTTATATTACTCATCGTTAAACTTTTTCGTATTCAGCAACCTTAGGTGAAATACTATCATATTTCTCCAAAGATTCAATGTAGTATTCTGCCTGTCCTTTATCTACAGACTGCTCAGCAATCAATTTTTGTTTAGCCTGATCACTTGAGCTCTTAAGTAAGAGTTTCACCTCTGCCATTGCAATTGCTGGAAATACCCTAAGGAATAAAAGGAATAAGGTAAAGAACAATCCAATTGAGCCAATAAATATCCCCACATCAACCCAGCTAGGATAGAACATTACCCAACTTGAGGGAAGGTAATCGCGGTGCAATGAGGTTACAATAATTACAAAACGTTCGAACCACATACCGATATTTACCACAATTGATAATAACCAGGACAGTGCAATACTTGTACGTATCTTTTTGAACCAGAATAATTGCGGAGAAATAACATTACATGTCATCATGATCCAGTACGCCCACCAGTATGGTCCGCTAACCCTGTTCAAAAATGCATATTGCTCATATTCTACTCCTGAGTACCAGGCAATAAATAATTCCGTTAAATAAGCTACACCTACGATTGAACCAGTAAGAATAATGATTTTATTCATCGATTCAATATGGAACATAGTAATGTAGTTTTCGAAGTTCATTACTTTACGCGTAACTAGCAATAAAGTCTGAACCATCGCAAATCCTGAAAAAATCGCTCCAGCAACAAAGTAGGGAGGGAAGATCGTTGTATGCCATCCCGGAATAACTGATGTTGCAAAGTCCATGGATACGATCGTATGTACCGAAAGTACAAGCGGTGTAGAAACCCCCGCAAGTATCAGAGATACCAATTCAAAACGCTGCCATGTTTTAACTGAACCATTCCATCCAAAAGAAAGGATTGAATAAACACGACGACGAGTACCAATTGCACGGTCACGGATAGTAGCGATATCAGGAAGTAAGCCCGTATACCAGAATACTAAAGAAACCGAGAAGTATGTCGAGATCGCGAATACGTCCCATACCAATGGAGAGTTGAAATTCACCCATAAAGAACCATACTGATTCGGTAATGGAAGTGCCCAGTGAAACAACCATGGGCGACCCATGTGCGAAATAATATATGAAGCAGCACAGATAACGGCAAAAATGGTCATTGCCTCTGCTGAACGATTGATTGAGTTTCTCCAGTTCTGACGGAAGAGGAGTAACACAGCCGATATCAGGGTTCCGGCATGTCCAATACCT
>JBIIWE010000304.1:0-3997 GCA_044339075.1 Daejeonella sp.
CCTACCTGCGGCAGGCGGACTTCGAAATTAAAGGCAGACTAGAAATGAAGAAAAATTTACGTCATTTCGAACACGCTAATAGAATATTTAAGTTTAATTAGTGTTTAGCCGTGGAGAAATCTCATCACTAAAGCGACTATTTTCATTCAGAATTGTCTTTCTATTCCACAGATTTCTCGTCGTGCCTCCCTACCTGCGGCAGGCGGGCTTCGATATGACGGATTTATAACATCCTAATTATTATTTAAAATACCTCATAATTCCCTCAGCGATCAAGCCATGCCCTTTTTCATTGGGGTGATTGACCTGAGACATGTAGTTAACAATGCTCTCACCATCCACCACCTTTTGTCGGAATAAGGAATAGCTATCTACTAGTCCCAGGCCATATTTTTCTGAAAGAGCTTTGATTTGAAGGGTATGTTTTTCCAGGATAGTATTCGGTTCCAAGATATTCACCCGCTGATCAGGAGATGGACTCAGGAGAATGACTTTAATTCCCTTTTTCCGGGCTTTGCTGATCATATTTTCCCAGGCAATTTTCGCCTTTTCGAGTCCGATAGCTTGATCATTTAATGCGTAATCGATAAAGAGGACATCGGGGCGGTGGACTAATACCTCTGATTCAAAACGTAATGCCCCGCTGACTGAGTTTTCACCGCCAATAGAGGTATTGATGATATTGATCACAGCAAAGGGGTATTGTGCTTTCAGTTCTCTCAATACCTGGTATGGATATGCTTCCAATGTATTCACTACCGGTGTTTTGAAATATCCTGCAGGAACTGAATGACCATGAAAGACCAAATTGATGGTTCTGTTTTTAGGCCATTCGATCTTCAATTCTTTTTTCAGATCGTTCAGATAGGTTGCCGAATCTGCGGTTGTGCTGGTTTGGAAGGGGAAGGTGGCGAGGAAGAGGAGGAGGAGGATTTTCATGGGGATTCTGTTGTCTGTTGTCTGTTATCTGTTGTCTGTTGTCTGAGGTATGAGGTATGAGGTATGAAGTCTGAGGTCTGAGGTCTGAGTTGAAGGTTTGACATGAAGCTAAATTATCTCAATACTCAATACTCAAAAGTGGTTATCTGTTGTCTGTTATCTGTTGTCTGTTATCTGTTGTCTGTTATCTGTTGTCTATTTGTGCATGCCTGAATAGCCTTGACCGATCTTAGTCAACTGTAAGTTAATTGTTGTTGTTGTAAATGAGGTGGAAAGGTCTTGATTGCTTGTTTACTAATTATTTTATATGGAGGTTTTACTCGTTATTAAAGAGATTGCTTCGGTCGTGCCTACCGACCCATGGCAAAATAAAAATAAAGTTAAACAAAGTTCTCTTTCAGCTTTTCCCTTTCTACTTTCAGCTTTTCTCTTTTGGCTTTTCTCTTTTGGCTTTCTACTTTCAGCTTTTCCCTTTTGGCTTTCAGCTTTCAACCAATCGCTCTATCCAAATGCGTATACCCACCATCCACATGGATCATTTGTCCGGTGGTGTGGGATGAGCGGTCAGATAACAGAAATGCGACAGTATCTGCAATTTCTTGTGCGGTGGTCATTCTTTTGCCTAGGGGGATCTTTTTGATAATCTCCTGCAGGGTTTCTTTCGGATTGGGTAGCGTTTTTATCCAGCTTTCGTAGAGTGGAGTATAACATTCTGCGACGATCACTGCGTTAACCCGGATACCATCATTTAACAGTTCAACAGCCCATTCGCGGGTCAGGGCGTTGCGGGCGCCATTGGAAGCAGCATAGGCTGAGGTTCCCCCCTGTCCGGTTTCGGCCACTTTTGAACTGATATTTACGATGCATCCTTTGGAAGCTTTGAGTGCGGGCAAGGCATGATGGGCCATCAGGTAATAATGCACTACATTTTTATGTAAACTATCTACAAAACGCTGATAATTACCACTTTCTAGTCCGACATTATCATTCACCCCAGCATTATTCACCAAAGCATCAATTCTGCCCCACTTTTTCATAATCAGTCTGACCACCCTCTCACATTCTATCGGCTGGGTAAGTTCTGCAAGGATCTGGAATCCACGACCACCATCTGCTTCAATTTCGGCGATCAGCTTAAGGTTATCCTCCTCATTTCTACCAACCACCACAGGTATTGCTCCCTCTGCAGCTAAAACTTTTACGATTCCTGCTCCTATGCCCTTGGCACCGCCAGTCACAATAATTACCTTATCAGTTAGATGTAGATCCATGAATTAAATTTACAATAATTATCATTGAACACCTATGATAATATCAGACTGGAGGAAAAATGTATCACAATTTATAAAATAGGACGGCATTTTTACCCCAGATCAATTCTTGTTCATGAAGCGTTAAATTGCCAAGATAATCATTCATGAGTTCGCAGACCTGACCATAGCTTGCCGCCAGCTGGCATACGGGCCAGTCGGAGCCGAATAGTAAGCGTTCGGGACCGAAAAGCTCAAGCACCTTGTCCATGTAGGGATAAATATCTTCTTTCTTCCAGTTTTCATGATCTGCTTCGGTTACCATTCCGGAGAGTTTGCAGAATACGTTTTTATGGGATGCGAGTTGTTTTAAATCGGATTCCCAAGTGGTAGAAGTGCCATTTTTGATGTTGGGTTTGGCGAGGTGGTCGAGGATGATTTTTTGTTCCCGGATCAAGTCCGGGATTACACCCCGGATCAAGTTCAGGGTGACTGGTAAGTGCTTAGGATAAACCAATATGTCGTAGGTAAAGCCATACGATTGCAGGGCAGATATACCGCGTTGAAATTCGGGTTTGAGGATAAAATCGATTGGTTCTGCCTGCAGAATATGCCGGAAGCCTTTGAGTTTGGGAAATTGGGAGTAATGTTCCAGTCTTTCATGGATGGTATCGGCGCAAAGATCTACCCATCCCACCACTCCTTTAATGAACTCATTCTCTTGAGCGAGGTCGAGTAAGAAATCGGTTTCCTTTTCCGACTGATCAGCCTGAACGGCGATGCAGGAGTTTATCCCATTGGCATCTAGCAGAGGTTTCAGATCATGAGGAAGGAAGTCATGCCTGATGACTTCCATATCCTCTGTGATCCAGTTATCCCTTAGGGGATCAAATTTCCAGAAGTGCTGATGTGCATCAACCTTCTCCATAGGCTTTTACTTCCTGTCTTGAAACTCCTAGTCCGTCGATACCCAACTCAATCACATCTCCTGATTTCAGGAAGATCGACGGGTTAAAGCCCATTCCAACACCTGCAGGAGTACCTGTTGATACCACATCACCAGGTAATAAGGTCATGAATTTACTGACATATGAGATCAGGAAAGGAACATTGAAGATCAGATCGTCTGTATTACTGTCCTGCAAAATTTTGCCGTTCAGCTTCAGCCATAATCTCAATTTATGAGGATCAGCGATCTCATCAGAGGTAGCCAAAAAGGGACCAAGCGGAGCAAAAGTATCGCAACCCTTACCTTTATCCCAGGTTCCGCCACGCTCCAGCTGCCATTCACGCTCCGAAACATCGTTATGAAGTACGTACCCGGCAACATAGTCTAAAGCCTCAGCTTCAGATACATAACTAGCTTTTTTACCGATCACAAAGGCCAACTCCACTTCCCAGTCTGATTTTACCGAATCTTTCGGTATCACAATCGGGTCGAATGGTCCCGATAAGGAGGTGGTGGATTTCATGAAGAGAATTGGCTCTGCCGGAATTGCCATTTTTGCTTCTGCAGCATGCTTGGCATAGTTTAACCCGATACACAGAATTTTTGAAGGGCGTGCAACCGGTGAACCCAGACGCTCATGATCGCCAACAGGCTGAAGCTTACCTTCATTGGCCTTTAAAAATGATGCAAGACGAGTGAGTCCGTCGTTTTCAAAAAAGGCTTCATTGTAGTCTTCTCCAAAAGCTGAAGTATCGTATTTTACCTCATTGATAATTACTCCTGTTTTTTCCTGTCCGGGTTTTCCCCACCTGATTAATTTCATTGTATTTATATATTTTTTAGTTGACAATCGTTTAAT
>JBIIWE010000305.1:0-3993 GCA_044339075.1 Daejeonella sp.
TCCTGATGATATAGAAACAGTTACCGTACTTAAAGGTCCAGGCGCAACAGCATTATATGGTAGTCGTGCAGCAGGTGGTGTGATAATTATCACCACCAAAAGTGGCGAGCGCAAGGGGAATGGAATAGGAGTTACTTTTAATTCCAACTTTAATATTGAACAGGTTAATCGCTGGCCTGATTATCAGTTTGAGTACGGTGAAGGCAGAACGAGTGCCTACTACTCGTATTTGGACAGTCCTGATGGAATTAATACCAGTACTACAGTAGCTGCGGGCAGAGCCTGGGGCCCCAGATTTGCGGGTCAAAGTTATTATCAGTTTGATCCAAATACTCCTAATAATAAACCCACACAAAAAACGCCATGGGTAGCGCATGACGATTATATTTCAGGCTATTTCAAGACAGGAAATACCTTATCAAACAGCTTATCCATTGAAGGCGGGTCTGATAAAAGTTCAGCCAGACTTTCGATTACTCATTTAAAAAACGAATGGACTATTCCAAATACAGGCTTCGAAAGATTGAATGCAGCCCTATCCTTCAATCAAAAAGTTTCTGATAAATTAAAAATTACCGGAAGAGCTAATTATTCAAACAAAAAGAGTGATAATCTTCCAATGGCAGGTTATAATAACCAGACATTGATGTATTTCCTGATCATTGGTACAACTCCAAACATCAGACCTGAATGGTTCAAGCCTTACTGGCAACCTGGTTTGGAAAATGTGGTTCAAAGAAATCCATATAATCCCGGACCCGACAATCCTTATTTGGGTATGTACGAAATGTTGAATAAGATGAACAAAAATGGATTGATTGGAAACGTTTCTGCCACTTATGAGATATCCAAGAAGTTTGATCTTTTGCTGAGAACCGGTGTAGATATGTCTAACGAATTTCGCTCACAACAAAGGCCATTTAGTATGACGAGATATCCGAGAGGAATGTACCGTGAGCAAAATGTATTCGCCTATGAATCAAACACGGATTTATTACTTTCTTTCAAGGATAAGATTTCTTCAAAATTTTCTATCAGTGCAAGTGCAGGTGCAAATACAATGATTCAGCAGTATGATTTTGCAGGTGTTTATGCCGATCAATTGGCTCAGCCCGGAGTTTACCAGATTTCAAATAGTTTAGACCAGGCTGTGGTTGATCCTTCCAGAACAAAGAAAGCTATAAATAGTGTTTATGGAAGTACTCAGATTGCCTTTGATGAAAAAATTTATTTAGATCTGACAGGCAGGAATGATTGGTCAAGTACTTTACCATTCAAGAACAATTCGTTCTTTTATCCTTCAATAAGTTCAAGCTTTATATTGGACGAAATTTTTGAACTTCCTAAAGTAATTACCTTTTCCAAGTTCAGAGCATCCTGGGCACAGGTGGGTAATGATACCAGACCTTATCAAACTGCCAGGTATTATGATCGTATTTATGGCAATTCATTCACAAATCCCAATCAACTATTTAATGCTGAATTGAAACCTGAAATAACAGCGAGTTATGAGTTTGGGTTGGATATGCGTTTTTTAAATAATAGAATAGGATTTGATATTGCTCATTACAACAACAATAGCCGTAACCAGATTCTTTCTATTCCCTTAGATCCTGTTACAGGATTTTCAACTGCCCTGATTAATGCAGGTTTGATCAATAGCAAAGGCTGGGAAGTTCAGTTAAACGGAAAACCAATTTTAAAGGATAAATTCTCCTGGAGTACAACATTACTTTGGAATAGAAACCGCAGTTATGTAAAGGAATTGGCAGAGGGCCTAACTAATCAGATTATATATCAGCACAATACAAACGTTACTATAGAAGCCCGCGTTGGTGGCTTGATGGGAGACATGTATGGTAGAGGATTTCAACGCTCTCCGGATGGCCAGATAGTTTACAACTCTGCCAATGGTTTGCCAGCCCCGCTTGATCAGATTGCCCGTAAAATGGGTAATGCCTTTGCTGACTGGAAAGGTAGCCTGATGAATGAATTCAGGTATAAAAATATAAATCTGAGCATTCTCATGGATGGACAGTATGGAGGTGAAATGTATTCACAAACAAGCCATAAAAATAATACTCTAGGGAAAACAAAAGTAACTCTGCCGGGACGTGATGGTGGTATCGTTGGGGAGGGTGTTGTGAAGCTTGCGAACGGTACTTTTGTGCCTAATACAGTAGTCGCTCAGGCAAGTGCCTATTATGATAACTTCTATCAGATCAGCAATGCTGAGACTAACATCTTTGATGCTTCCTTCTTAAAGATCAGAGAAGTAAGGATGGAGTTTGGATTACCTGCCAATTTACTTAGAAAATTAGGTGTGCAAAAAACATCTATAGCGATTTGGGGTAGGGATTTATTCAACTTTACTAAATTTCCTGGATTCGATCCTGAAGGTGGTAATTTGGATAGTGGCACCCTAACGCCGGGAGTAGAGTTAACCCAGTTTCCATCAAACCGATTAGTTGGTACTAACCTAACCTTTAAGTTTTAATCTCAATCTATCTTATAAAAAAAGACATGAAATTTTCAATCAAAATAGTTACCGCGATACTTTTAGTATTGACCTCTTTTTTTTCTTGTACGGATAAATTTGAGGAAATAAATACCGATCCCAATCGGCCAAATGATGTGACACCCGGAATCTTATTAGGCCAGATGCAATATCGGATAGTGAATAATTCTATTCAGGCTGCCCGAAATTTTACACATGAATTAATGCAGGTTGATGCTCCCAGATCAAGTCCCGGTGGACAGGGTTTACACCGTTATGTGGTTAATCCCGGCCAGGCAGTATGGACAGGATTTTATGATCGTTTAACTGATGTGGAAGACATTTACAAGATTTCAGATAAACTAAAAGAAAATAATTACAAAGCAATTGCCCTGGTTTATAAAAGCTGGGCATATTCAATATTAACTGATTTGTATGGAGATGTTCCCTATTCACAGGCAATTAAGGCTTCTGCAGGTAATTTTACACCGGCATTTGATAAGCAAAAGGATATCTACATACAAATCTTAAAGGATCTTGAAACTGCAAATATCTTATTTGATGACACAAAGGCACTGACATACGGTGGTGACTTGGTTTATAATGCGAATATATTAACAGGAGGCAGAAATGTTGGAATTCAAAAATGGAAGAAATTTGCCAACTCTCTTAGATTAAGATTGTTGTTAAGAATTTCTAAGCGTGATGGTGAAGTTAATGTCAATCAGCAAATCAATTCGATTTTAGCCAATCCTACCACTAATCCTGTTTTTACTTCCAATTCGGATGATGCAATTTTCAGATATCCGGGAACATTCCCTTATTTTAATCCCTATTATCAGGCCCGCACTTTAGAGTGGAGAGATGGAACATATTTTACAAAGTTCTTCCTAAATCACATGAATACTGTAAACGATCCAAGAAGGGCAATTTGGGCGTCTCCTGTGACGGTAAATGGTCTAAGCGTTTATCAGGGTATTGACAGTGGCTATCCAACGAGTTTAGAATATATAGTGGGCCGGAATTCAAGTTATCCTGATATTTTAAAAACATCACCACTATTAGGAGTGATGATGACCTATTCGGAGGTAGAGTTTATTAATGCTGAATTAGCTTTAAAAGGTTACAACACAGGGAAAACGGCAAAAGCTCATTATGAGACTGGTATTACAGCTTCCATGGTTCAATGGGGGGCCAGTATGCCAGCCGGATTTTTGAATCAGACAGGTATAGGATACAATGCCACCGGTACTTTAGCCCAACAACTGGAACAAATTATGGTCCAAAAATACTATTCATTCTTTTTCGTAGACTATCAGTCCTGGTTTGAGAAGCGACGCACTGGTTATCCGGTTCTACCAAGAGGTAGCGGTATACCAGCTGAGAATATATTCCCTTCACGTGTTCCTTATCCTACTTATTTGCAATCTTTAAATTCCACTAATTTGAAGGCGGCAGTAACCTCAATGGGAGGCGATGCAAGTACAATCAAAGTT
>JBIIWE010000306.1:0-3990 GCA_044339075.1 Daejeonella sp.
GCATTCCCCCTGTTTTATCAAAATTATAGGATAAGCAAAATGAGGTTCCAGCTTTCGCTCAATGTCATTATTTAAGGGGGCAGAAGGTTCTTGCCTTCGCCAGATCCGATAGCTATCTGCTGATAATGAAATTTGTAATAATGAAGGAGATCCTGAATTCGTCAGGATCGCTTGCCTCAAAAAGTACCTGTAATGATACTAATCAGATTCCGGCGAAGGCCGGAATCTCACTATTCCACCCCATGGACTGTCATTCCAGCGAAAGCTGGAACCTCCTAAATCTTTAGGAAATTCCATTTCAAGCTTTCCACGGACACTATTAATTTAAAAATAATTTCAATAAAATTAATTATTCTACATTGTTAATAACATTCATTGGGACTTTTAAGTGTTTATTTTAAATTTGCAATGCATTAGGTTCTCGATTTCATTATCGTGATTAAAAGGGAACCGGGTTAGAATCCCGGACAGTCCCGCTGCTGTGTTCTCTATTATGGTTATCCAAATTATTGTCACTTTCCGCCCAGGGCGGATGGGAAGGCAGGTTAACCGGGAGTAAGTCAGAAGACCTGCCATTGCGTTAATAATTCATAGCTTTCGGGGATTGAAGCTTGGAGATGATAGTTCTATAGGACTGTCTGTTTCTGGTATTCCTTCATTATCTGTTTGCTGTGGGACAAAAAACTCACAACAAAATGAAAACAAAAAATCTTTACGTTGCTGCATTCCTGGGGCTTGCACAACTGGCATTGTTAAAAAGTAATGCCCTCGCACAACAAAGGCCTGTTTCTGTTCTTAATGAAGTAGTTATAACTGCCAGTCGCTCACCAAAAAAAATATCGGAAATTGGAAAAGTTGTGAGAGTCATCTCAGCAGAAACTCTTGCTAAAAGTCAGGGAAGGACTCTTCCTGAGGTTTTAAACAATATTGCAGGTATTACCATTGGTGGTAATGGTAGTAATCCAGCTGATGTGAAAGCAGTTTATATGAGAGGTGCAAGTGCTGCAAATACACTCATACTAATTGATGGTATTCCAGTGAATGATGCTTCAGAAATCTCTGGCGAGTACAACATTTCTGCTATTCCAATAGATATCATTGAAAGAGTTGAAATTTTAAAGGGAGGTAATTCAACATTATATGGTTCAGACGCGGTTGCTGGGGTCATCAATATCATTACTAAAAAAGGGACGGGTGGATTGTCGGCTAATGTTTTAGCAACTGCTGGATCTTATGATACCTATAAACAGGTTCTAGGTTTAAGTGGTCAAATACAAAACACTACTGTATCATTTAATGCAACAAATTCTGATTCTGAAAACTTCTCTTCTGCAGCTCCTGCCAAGGGTATTACAAATTTTGATAAAGATGGCTTCCACCAAAAGTCTGTTTTGTTGAACATTGGTCAGCAATTAAATACCAGATTTTCATTAAAAGGTAATGTACAAGCCAATAATAACATGGCAGATCTTGATGCTGGGGCATTTTCAGATGCTTTAGATTATAATTATAATAAATCGTCTTTCTTGGCTGGAGTAGGGGGGCGCCTAGCTCTGAATAAAGGAACTCTTAATTTTAATTTAAGTCAGAATAATGTTAAGAACAAATACAATAACCTGGGTTCTGTAACCAATAATACTGGAAATATAACTCATCTTGAAACCAATTTAAACTATAATTTCAGTAAATCAATTGATCTTGCTGGTGGTGTCTCTTATAGAAAATTAAGTACAGAACAGCATAATCCTTATAGTTCTGCACTATTTGCAGATAATAATATGGCAAGTGCTTTTACCTCTCTGTTTTTTAGAACAAATACTGGGTTTCAGGCTGAATTAGGAGGACGCCTTAATAATCATAGTGATTATGGAAGTAATTTTACTTATACCATTAACCCATCCTATCTATTTGCAGAGCAGTATAAGATTTTTGTAAATTTATCATCTGCTTACCGTGTTCCATCTTTGTACCAATTGTTTTCAGCCTATGGAAATCTTGCACTTGAACCGGAAACGACAACTAGTTTTGAGACTGGTTTTGATTTGAATTTTACCCAAAATATCAACCTTTCGCTTTCCTATTTCAAAAGAGACGTAGAAAATGTGATTGATTTTGGCCAGATCGCTACCAATAAGTTTGGCTATATCAATCAAAACAGGCAACAGGATAATGGATTTGAACTTGAATTTCGACTAAAACCATTGTCTATGATCAGTTTGAATGCATTTTATGCATACGTCAATGGAGAAGTAACTACTCCGGTCAACACTGGTTTTAACCTATTTCGAAGACCAAAAAATTCCTATGGATTGAATGCAGGTATTGAATTAAGTGAAAAAGTGAGTTTGAATCTGATCTATAAACATACTGGAGATAGAACAGACAGATATTATGATGGAAAAACTTTTAAAACTGTTCAAGCTGATTTAGGTTCATTTAATATGGTTGATGCCTATATTCAATACAAACCCACCTCAAAACTAACTTTGTTCTCTGATGTTAAAAATATTCTGAATGAAGATTATATAGAATTTGCAGGCTACCAGACAAAAGGTCTGAATTTTAATGCAGGTTTTAGATTGGGGATACAATAAACAAATTCAATACATTATTAAATAGCGATGGATTAAATTCATCGCTATTTTTGTTTAAAAAAGGAAATAAATGAAGAAAGTTGTCCTATTTTGGAGTGCTGGGAAAGATTCAGCAATGGCCTTACATACGATACTAAACGATAAGAGTTTTGAGCTGGTAGCGCTAGTTACAACATTGAACGAGGAATATAAGCGTGTCTCTATGCATGGAATTCCTGAACAGATACTCGATAGACAATGTGAAGCTTTAGGTTTACCAGTAATTAAAATGTGGGTTCCTAATCTGCCGGATAATAATTCATACGAAAATATCTTCCTAGAATTATGCAAAGATTTGCAGGAAAAAGGGGTTGAGTTTCTTGCTTTTGGAGATATTCATTTGGAAGATCTTCGAAAATATAGAGAAGCTCTGGTAAATTGGGGAGGTTTAAAAGCATATTTTCCTCTCTGGAATACTCCAACATTAAAACTTATGAACAATTTTATTGCTAATGAATTTAAAGCTATCACTTGCTGCATTAATACCAGTATACTTTCTACTGATTGGATTGGAAGGCAATTAGATAATAGTTTCATTACAGACCTACCAAATGAAGTTGATCTATGTGGTGAAAATGGAGAATATCATACGTTTTGCTTTGCCGGCCCAATTTTTATGGGTTCAATACCTTATCAAACAGGGGAAATGGTTTTTAAACCACTGAAGATCGATCAAGTGAAAGGTGGATCAGAAAGTGGATTCCTATTTTTAGATATAATATAGTAAAGCAATGAAAAAAATTGTCGTGTTAACAGGAGCAGGTATTTCAGCTGAAAGCGGCTTGAAAACTTTCCGGGATTCAGGCGGACTTTGGGAAGGTTATAATGTATATGATGTGGCAAGTCCCGAAGCATGGAGAAAAGATCCAGTACTTGTACAGACCTTTTATAATGAACGACGTAAGGATGTTCTTGAAGCAAAACCTAATGAAGCACACAGGGCCTTAGCCAGGCTTGAAGAAAAATATGATGTTACTATTATTACTCAAAATATAGACGACCTTCATGAGAGGGCAGGTTCATCTCAAATAATTCACCTTCACGGTTTGATTACTAAGTCGCAGTCTGACAAGAATCCGATGCTTACCTATGATATTTCAGGTTGGGAATTGAAAATGGGAGAGCTTTGTGAACTTGGTTCTCAACTCCGGCCACATGTAGTTTGGTTTGGGGAGTCAGTTCCAATGATCAGTGTTGCACAGGAAATTTGTATGAAAGCCGATATGTTTATTATTATAGGAACTTCTCTAAAGGTATATCCAGCAGCAGGTCTATTTGATTTCGTACCAACTGAAGTTCCAAAATACTTGATTGATACAAATCCTCCTGATTTTTTACTTAAAAACACTGAGGTTAT
>JBIIWE010000010.1:0-13449 GCA_044339075.1 Daejeonella sp.
CAACCATAATATCTGATGTAGCGGCACTATAAGTTTTTAAAACATCGCTATAGCTGGCAAATTTCAAAAGTCTGTAGATATAGTTATAGGAACTCTTTTTCTCATGAGCCATAGGTAAAATTCCTGAAAGCATTTTAGCTGAAATCCTCGAAAAATTTCCGGAATTGAGGAAATCAAAATATTTAAATGGTACATATCGTCTGTATCCTCCAAACAATTCATCTGCCCCATCTCCATTTAAAACAACATTAACATACTTTTTGGCTGCTTTAGCAACGTAATAACTAGGTATAGCTGAATTATCACAATATGGCTCTCCGTAGTTTATCAGGATTTGTTCAATGTTATTTTTAAGATCAGAGAAAGAAATATCAACCACAGTATGTTGAGTATCATACTTTTGCGCAACCTGTAGCGCAAGTGGCGATTCATCGTATGAACCATCAATTCTAACTGTAAAGGTTTTTAAAGATGGCTTATGTAATGCTGCCATAGCCGTGATGAGGCCACTATCGATTCCTCCACTTAAAAATGAGCCTATTTCCAAATCTGAACTATCAATTCTTCTGTTTACAGAAAGTTTTAATTTTCGGTCCAATTCATCAATTGATTCATCATAAGATAGCCTGTTTTTCTCCTGGTAACAGGAACTCATATCAAACCATTTAATCTGAGTTTGCTTTCCACTTTTTGTATTGATTTTCAAATAATGACCATTTTCAAGTTCCCTGACAGAATTATATGGTGTTGCCTTTCTATAATGATAACCCAAATACAGATAAGCAGACAATGAAGAATAGTCGATTTCAGGCTTGAACATCTGATTTAGTATATTCAATTCTGAAGAAAAGGCAAATCCGTCTCCCTGATTAAATAGGTACAAGGGCTTTTTACCTGCTCTGTCTCTTGCTAAAAACAGCTCATTTCTGAACTGATCATATATAGCAAATGCGAACATCCCATCCAGTTTATCAAGCATCCTCATACCCATTAATTCAAAAAGCATTAATAGGGTTTTAGTATCAGAATTTGATTCTGCATGAATTCCATATTCCTTTCTTAGCTCCATATGATTATATATTTCGCCATTAAAGACAATGGTCAGCCCATGATGATGCATGGGTTGTCTACCTGTAACATTCAAATCCTGGATAGAAAGCCTTGTGTGAAAGAGTTCCACATTATCCTCTATCGAAAGGCCTCTTGCATTTGGGCCACGATGATATAAGCCGCTAAAAATTTCAGAGGCACGATTTGAAACAGCAAGATTTAGAGTGCCGAAAATTCCACACATTAGATAGTTCTTTAAAAAATGATATAATTTATTTTAGATCGCTTTAGGCAATAATTATTTACTCAGAATGAGTTCTCTATTTCCTGAATACTGATTGATTATAGTCAACCAGTTTTCCATCACCCTTGCTTCTGCGAAGTGTTTTTGAATGTAATTCCTCCCGCGCAAACCCATAGTATTTCTTTCAGGAGAAGACATGCTCATCATGTCCATCATTTTAATGGCAAGATCATATTCATCCGATTTCTTAAACAGAAATCCGCAACCGGATGCATTTAGAATTTCAACGTTACAATCAATATTCGATACCACCACCGGTTTAGAAAATGCCATAGCCTCGAGTAACGCGTTGGGCATTCCTTCCGAAAAAGATGAAAGAACAAAGGCATCAGCATTATTCAGATATTGAGTGGCATGTTGCTTAAATCCCATAATATTAACATGCGATTCGATATTAAACTCCTTTACTACTCTAAATGGATTATTTTGATCAGTATATTCCCCGACAATATCTACTCTGAAGTTGAGATGTTTTAGTAGGGCTATCGCCTTAAACAACGTATTATAGTCTTTATTCCATCTGAAATGAGCCAGGCAAACCCAAACAAATTCTTCAGGTTTCGTACTTACCGTTGGCAGGATGTTTAATTCAGGAACATAAATGCCATTATTTATAACAATTCCATTTTTTTCAATGAAAAAATTCTTCTCAAAATTGATTTTTGAGGCCATGGAATTATAGACAATAATGTCATCTAGGCCGCTCGTTAATATATATGGCAAATACCATTTTGTTGGAAGTACAGCGATCCTGACTGAAGAAATCAGTTTAAATTTCAAGAGCATTTTAAACAAACGCGCAAAAATAATGGCGATAAACATAAATGCGATCACAATATCCGGTTTAAACTCTTTGATAGTTTTAAACAGTAATTGAAGATTATTAAGCGGATGTTTGCTCCAGTTTTTAAGAAAGAGAACAGGAATACCCTCTTTTTCAAAATCAATTTCAAACTCATTAATTGGCTTTAAGGATATGGTAAGTACCTGATAATTATGCGATTTCAGGAACAGAGCAACCTTAATTAATTGAGTTTCTGCGCCCCCCTTTGACATAGATGAGGTAATAAATAAAACCTTCTTACTCATTGCGATGATTCTTTAGATCCAATAAATGCCGGATAATCTATAGTGAAGGGACTAAAGGCTTTTGAACGACAGAACGCCCCTCATTTTGCTTTTTCAACCATTGAGAAAGCACTAATAATTTCCATATTTGTGGATACCTGTTCCACTTTCCGCTCATATGCTCCTGAATAATTTCCTGTGTTCTTGCCACATTAATGCCCGGAATTTTTTGAAGTTCAGAGTTTGATAAACTATCTAACACATACTCCTTTAATTCCGTTCTAAACCATTCTCTAAAAGGCATGGTAAAACCGGCTTTTGGTCTGTCAAATAACTCTGAGGGCAGATACTGATAGAGCACATCCTTAAGTATTCTTTTTTGATTCCCAAATGAGTATTTATAATTAGTATTTAAACTCCTGGAAAATTCAATTATCCTGTAATCCATTAACGGAGCCCTTGATTCCAGAGAAAATGCCATTGAGGCTCTGTCAACTTTAGTATTGATATCACCATTCAAATAAGTTTTAATATCCAAATCAGAAACTTTTTCCAAAATTGACTTATTGCGGGTATTAAAAACATGACTAAATTGATTATGCATACCCTTTTCAGGATCAAGAATCCAGGAATTTTCCAGCCCTCCAAACATTTTTATATACAAGCTTTCAATATCTTTAATTGAAACCCCAATAGCAATCAGCTTTAATATATAATTTGGAGAAAGTCTGATCAGCGATCCTAGTATTTGCCTGATTGGTAAAGGCAATAGAAACAAGGTATTCATTATTTTAATTCTCTTGTACCTGGTATAACCGATAAATGCTTCATCTCCCCCATCTCCACTTAAGGCAACTGTTACATGTTTTCTGGTATGCTTACTCAGCAACATAGTAGGAATAGCACTTGAGTCTGCATACGGTTCATCATAATAGCTCGAAAAATTATTGATCAGCTCTATACCTTCTTGATAATTGCATTCAATTGAATGATGTTCAGTCCCTAGTTTCTCTGCTACAAGTCTGGCATACTTGCTTTCATCGAATCCTTTCTCGTTAAATTGTATAGAAAAGGTTTTTATATGAGATGCCTTTCTGGAAGCTACAGCAGCAATCAGTGATGAATCAATTCCTCCAGACAGAAAAACTCCAAGAGGTACATCAGCATTCATTCTGATACCAACAGAATCATTTATTAATTCATTTAGAATAAATTTAGCATCCTCATAATTACCTGTGAATTTATTATCTCTGTTATAATCAAGGTCCCAATATTTCTTAATGTTCAGTATGCCTGAGCTAAGATTGTAGGTAAAATAATGCCCGGCAGGGAGTTGTTTAACCTCCTGCCAGATAGAGGATGGTTCAGGAATATATCCCCAAATAAAATATTCATTCACAGCTTGCTGATTCAGAGTAAAGTTCCTGTCCACTTTAAGTTGTGAAGGCTGACTGGCGAATTCAAAGGACTGTCCATTATGGCAATAATAAAAAGGTTTTTTGCCCAGACGATCTCTGGCCCCAAATAGAATTTTCTTTGCTTCATCGTAAATAACAAATGAAAACATCCCATTAAAATGCATCAGACAACTTTCTCCATAAGCCAGGTAGGCTGCACAGATGACTTCTGTATCAGAACCTGTCCTGAATGAGTAACCCTCTTTCTCTAATCTGGTTCTTAATAACTTATAATTATAGATCTCACCGTTAAATACAATTCGCAAATGCAAATAAGAAAAAGGCTGGTCTGATCGATGATCCAAATCAATGATAGCCAATCGGTTATGCCCTAATATCACATCAGGAGTATGAATATACCCTGAATAATCAGGGCCACGAAAATTCACAATGGCCAGTTTCTGACGAATCACATCATCACTAAAATTTATTGTAGAGCCGTATATCCCACACATAAGGAAAGATTTTAATTAGTAAATCGAAATTTGAGAGAAAATATCCTGAAGCTTTAAGAAAGCAGAGCTTCGTAATGTTTAACTACTTTTTGAACGCCAAATCTGGTTTCTACATCAGCTTTGATGGCAGAATGATCCCATTTTCTATTGCAGGCATTTATAACACTTTTTTCAAATGCACCTAAATCATCCTGAGCAATGATAGTTCCATTAAAACCTGGCTTTAACATAGCGCGGATACCACCAACTCCAAATGCAACCACAGGTACTCCAACTGCCAGAGATTCTAAAACAACATTTGGAAAACCCTCTGTAACAGAAGGAAGAACAAAAAGATCATGTGAAGCGATGAGTTTTGGAATTTCACGAACTACACCAACAAGTTTTACGCGATCAGTCAGTTTAAGATTTTCAATCTCTTTCAAAACCTGCGTTTTCATGGGTCCTTCGCCTGCAATTGTCAGTGTATATTCCTCCGGCAATCTGCTTAAAACATGAAGGAATCGTAAAATCCCCTTCTCTATAGCTAATCGGGCAACAATAATGATCCTTTTGTTTTTGCTATGATCCGGCGTTTTAATAATATCCATAGGTAAAACAGGATTGGGAATTACAATCAATTTTCTATCAGCTATATTGTAATGGTTTGCCAATGATTTTTGTATTTCCTCTGACTGACAAATGGCAATATCAAACCTGTTATAGGTAATCCCTAAAAATTTATCCCAGAATTTTTCTTTAATGCCTCCCAATTTTGTCATGATATCCATCACATTTGATTCACGTCCAATAAGTTTGGGAATTTTAACAAAGAGAGATACTAGAGCAAGTAAAGTATTAATGTGTCCGCCAGTAGTAAAAACAGCAAATGGCTTTTCTTTAGCTATAAGATTTCGAAGTTTTACAACCGATTTAGACGCTCTGGGTGAATTAAGATCAATAATTTTAACACTTGCAAGATCTCTGGAATAAAATGTCTCTCTGGAATCTAATACAACCAGATATACTTCAAAAATCGATTTATCAAAATACTGAGATAAAATCCAAAAAACCTTTTCGGAACCACCTGCCTTTAAATGGCTGATAATAAAAAACACTTTCTTTTTCATAACAGGAATAAGAATTACAAGAAATTATCCTTCATTATGTTCAAATTTTAATTGAGCAAGGCCAATTAAATTATAGCAAGACAGTTTAAACCTAATTTTCAAATACTCTTTGAAATTGTATTTTTTAAGATCTGTTCCAAATTCCTTTAAATAAAGGCGATAACCATCTCTCATTTTTGTTGAGTTTTTTAGTCCGTTAAAACGATTGGAAAGCCGGTCATCTCCATCCTCATCATACAAACGAATTGCTTCTCTATCAAAATATAATCTAGACCCTTTTTTTGCCAGATTAAGCCAGGTAATACTTTCATAACCTCTTAAATTACTTAATAAATTATCTTGCATTAATTGAGTTCGGCCAACTGGTAAGTATTCTCCTACCGACTCCATTAATAAGTCGGGATATGTCTTGGATCCATTAAATTCCGGATCATATAATAATTTATTGCCGGCAAGTGCTTTGGTACCGCAAAAAAACAAGTCATAATCATTATTTAAAACCAAATTTTTCAGATAAGCTAAGCCACCATCATCCAGAAGATCATCCGAATCAAGTAAGATCACATACTTATTTACTGCATTACTAATACCCGTATTTTTCGCTTTGGCTACACCTCCATTGGTATCATGCTTAATTAATCTGATCTGATCATGTTTAAGATAATGCTGAAGTGAATCTTCTGTACCATCCGTTGAACCATCATCAACAATTACGATCTCTGAACATTCAGACCAGTTGGGTTGAACAACTACACTATCTATGGCCCGTCTGACCTTTTCAGACCGGTTATAGGTTGGGATTACAAATGAAAACAACATAATGACAGAATTAATAAATTACAGCTTGATGAGTCTCATTTGATCTCTTCATTTTTTCTGAATGAAGAATACTAAAATATAAGAACAAGGTAGGTCCATCTGCACTTAGGAGCCAGCCATTATGTGCTGCAGCATTTATTGAGACGGCTATGAAAGAAAAACAAAGACATATTAACAAGGCATTATCCTTATTTCTGATCTCTTTTAATGCATTAAATCCTATTCCTACAACACCGCTATAGATGATCAGCAATAGACCAAGGCCAAGAAATGGACCTAAATAAGTAATAAACATTAAATAAGCATTGTGGGAAGTAATTCCTGTTGCAAAAACCTGATTCCTGTAAATGACATCACTCCAGTTCTTACCATAAAAGACGAGCCCAAAGGGATAATCAGAATAAATTTTTAAATTTTCTGCAGTTAGCAATGTCCGGTTAAATTCAGGATCATTATTGATGTTCTTTGCTACAATATTATCTCTGCTATTCGTATCGTTTTTCAGTGCCAGATTGTAAAATAAAACACTGAAAAACACTGCTACTGCTATAAAAAATACTGCCTTTACACGATAGCTTAACATTAGAAACAGAGAAATTGTGCATACAAATGTTATAAAAACAGATCGCTGCATACCCAAATAGATCAGTACCAGGCAGATCAAAAATGCAAGCAGTCTGATAAAAAGCGGTTTATGAAATAAAAATGTATAGATCAACAAAAATGGCGCAAAAGCAGCCAGATGATAACCAAATGTAAATTGAGTGGTAGCAATTCCAGCAGGACTTTGTAAAACTTTATCGTCTACAAGTACCGCTCTAAGTCCATCTACTTCCTCATAATAATTATTGAAAACTAAAACCAATGAAGAAAGACCAAGCAATATAAAAAAAACTAAAATGGACAGATTATACCTGGCGGTATTGGTTCCAATGAAGTAATTAAAATAAAAAAGACAGATGGTAAAATTGATCAAAATGGCAAAAAATGATGGATAATCTCCGATACCAACTACATAGTAACTAAGAAGCGCCAAGCTGAAAACTAAAAGCTCTTTGGAGTATAAAAATGCTTTACTGCCCTCTCTGAAGAGTAATATCAAGGGAAAGCTGAAAAGAAATGGAGCTGGAAGCCTGAATGTTTCTGTCATAAAAACTCCAAATGCAAGTGAATAGAGGTACAGAAACATCAATACAATGACAATTAGTTTCATAATAAAGGATTTAGGTTAAAAAAAGAGATTATAATCTTGATCAGGCGATAGCCTTTAAAACTGTACTGATAAAAGAATCAGCATCAGAAACTGCCTTTCTGTACGTTTCCTGTCCATTATCAGCAATTTGTTTGTAATAGATATAGTTAGTATTGAGATACTCTAAAACCTCAGGGAGATCATTCATATCCCAGGAAAACGGAATATATGTCTCAAACGGTTTGAAAACATCTGGATAAGTTATCAAATGATCCATGGAGGGTTTAACAAGTATTGCACCGGCTATAAAAGATTCAAAATCCCGGTAGCAAATTTCACCCCAACCGTAGGGACTAACACTTAGTTTAGAGCTCCTTAGCTCTCCCCAATACTTCAGTTTTGAAATCGGTTTGCCCGCTGCAACAATCATATTTAGTTGTCCAAGGTATTTAAGAGCAGTATTTCGTTGCTGCATCACTTTATTCAAGCCATTTATTTCCTTGTGAATGGTGCCCCTGAAGGTCAAATCAAGAATTCTTCTATCAGTTGCCTTGCTAAACTTAAGTGGATATATTCCATAGCTTAAATAATTACTTAATCTGCTTAATTTATACCCGAAGTATCTGTAATCATTCAATCCAATATTCCAGCCTAATCGTATTTTATGTAGCTGGTCAGCCGGGCAGGCCTGAAATGGATAATTTGCTTTTTGGATATCAGGCTCATTCAGCCAAATTCTCAAATCATTAGTAGCAGATTGATTTGTGTAATAGTTTAAATCCTTTAAAAGCTGCTTTTTCAAAAATACATCTACATATGGTATGATAGAAAAATCACTGGATCCAGTTGAATCAGCTGCATCAAACCAAATTAACCTGCCTGTTGTTCTCCTTATTTCTGTCAGATAATTTATCAGATATTCCTGGTCTAGCCTCAGTCCATTGTATTTATTTTTTCCCCTGTCGAAATACCTCGAGTGAATGATCAGGTAATCAGAATCAGGCAAATCCTTATTAAGATGGTGATTATAATATTTTACACTTGTGCCATTTTCACTAAATTGAATTTTCCATTTATGGAAAGGATGAGTCTCGGAATAAAACCGCTGCTCAGGCCAGTCTAATATTTTTAGTGTTTTCATTAATACGTGATTTGATTTTTATTTCTGCTATTTCCTTTTGCCACTGGGGAAGCAGCCTTGCAGAAATTTCATTTGAGATACCTATCAGAATGAAACTAGGGGATTTGATCAGAATAATTTATTAAGAATGCTTTTGATCGTTAAAATAATGATCTTTAGATCTATCCATAAGTTATTATGGTCGATATACCTCAGGTTATGTGCTATTTTCAGAGGGATTATATGCTCAATATAATAAGCTTCAGGATTTTTAGCAGTTGCAAGGAGCCTGTTTTCATCAATATAGTCAATAGATGCCCAGTCTGTTAAACCAGGCTTTACGGTCAATATCCTAAGCTGAACCTGATCATATAGTGCAACGTATTTAGAAACCTCCGGCCGGGGGCCAACAAAACTCATTTCTCCTTTCAGAACATTAAATAACTGCGGTAATTCATCAAGCTTATACTTTCTTAACCACTGACCACACCTGGTGATTCTGCTGTCATGATCACCTATCGTAAGCAAACTTGCTTTATCTGAACCAGTTCGCATGGTTCTGAATTTTAATAATTTAAATTCCGAATTATTGCGTCCAACGCGTTTTTGGCGATAAATAACCTCGCCTTTTGAGTCAAGTAGAATAATAATAGCAATGATAATAAGCAAAGGAAGTATAAAAACAATTCCAGCAATTGAGAAAAACATATCAAAGATTCTTTTTGCAATCATGACTTATATGTTTTAAGATATTACTTCAACCAAACTCTTTTGTTGTACTACAGACTGAATTTTGTCAATCACATTTTCCACGATATAATCAACTTCTTCATCTTTTAACTGTGGATATATTGGCAATGATATTTCACAGGAATACTGCTTGTAACTATTTGGATAGTCTTCAGTGCGATATCCTATACTTTTAAAATAAGAAAGCATGGGCATAGGAATAAAATGAACATTGACGGTTACACCGGTCTCCATGATCTTATCAATGATCTGATCTCTTTCTTCCTCAGTTATATTTTTTACACGTAAAGGAAAAAGATGGTAAGAAGATTCCCTTTTTTTATCCTGTAGAATGGGTGCAATGAACCAATTAAAAGGACTGAAACCTTCACAATACTTCAGTGCAATTTTCTTCCTTTGAGGTAGAAGCAAGCCATTATATTGACGGATTTGTGCTAAGCCAATTGCTGCACAAATGTCCGGCATATTGATCTTCAAGCCTTTGAAAATGATATCATATCTCCAATTAGTTCCCATAGATTTAGTGAATGCATCTTTGGTTTGGCCATTTAGTGAAAACATCTTCAGAAAACTATACTCAGCGCTGCAATCAAAAACCTCCGGAAGGTTTAAACAAATACACCCACCTTCTGCTGTGGTAATATTTTTTACTGCATGAAAAGAGAATATGGTAATGTCTGCTTTCAATGCCGATGGCAAACCATCATACATTGCCCCAATTGAATGCGCAGCATCCGAAATCAGCAGGATCCGACCTAATAAAGATTGCTTTTCTGATTCAGGAATAAATAAATTTCTGACGTCCGGATCCTTAATAAGTTGATTTATTGCATCATAATTACAGGGTAAACCTGCGATATCAACTGCTAAAATTGCCTTTGTTTTATTTGTAATTGCCTTTTTAATTTTTTCAGGATTGATTGTCAAATCATCCAAGACATCAACCATAATGGGCTTGGCACCGCAATGCAAAACACACAAAGCTGTAGCACAATAGGAATATGCCGGAACAATTACCTCATCACCTTCAGTAACCCCAAACCACTTCAACATCATTATCGCACCTGATGTCCATGAATTAACGCACACAGCCTCCTTGGATTCTGTTAATGTTACCATTTCCTGTTCCAGAGCCTTTACTTTCGGACCCGATGTGATCCATTTAGAATTTAGAGTGTTCATTACCTGATCAATTACTGATTGATCTATAAAGGGGGGAGAAAATGGAATTTTCATAATAATAAAAATTAGATAGATACAAAAAATTGAACAGAGAAGATCCTACTCTAATGATGAAGGAATTAAAAAAATAGAGTTCGAGATATATTCTTAATAGCAGAGCGCTATTAACTACTAATTTCAGGGCTAAATATTATTTTTTGCCATTGAGATGAAATATTCTTGAGAGAATTTGTTGTGTTAATTTGCCTGGCATTGGTTGCCAGTTTATTTTTAAGAATTGGGTTACTTAATATTTTATAAATGGCTGCAGTAAGTTCTTTGATGTTATTATCCTGAACTAATAATCCATTCTTTTGATGTCTAATAATCTCAGAAGGACCAAATTCACAATCCATAGCAACGCAAGGACAACCCAAACTCATTGCTTCTATCAGAGCATTTGGATAACCTTCATTTCTGGAAGGCAATACGAACAATTCCGCCTGATCATAGTAATCCTGTAAATTTCCTTTTGAACCTATTAACTTGACATTTTTCTCAATCTTCAACTTTCTGATCTGTTGCTCCAGAGCAGCAAATTCCTGACCATCACCAGCAATAAGCAAATCTATACCTCTGATATTTAAATTCGCAAAAGCTTCAATTAACTGATCAAACCCTTTTTCATAAGAAAGACGGCCTACACCCAAAATAAATTTCCTTTCATTTACTCTTTTTCCACTTATGTTTCCCAGATGGCCTACCGGGTTATTGATAATTCTGCAATTTTTTAAATCCTCAAATCCCTTGTAACTCCTAAGGCAATCTTCAATACCTTTTGCAGGCAGAACCACAGCAAGGGCATGACGGTAAATGATCTCTGAGCATCTTTTCAAAAAAGGATGTTGTTTATTGATTGTGTGTTCTGGTGTTGTTCTTTCTGAAACTATAAAATTAGTATTTGTCAGCATGGAAGACAGGCCAGCCCACAGGTTAGCAGTGGTCATAAACGAAACAACACAGGAAGGCTTTTGTGAATAAAGTAAATAGGTTAGCTTAAAAAATATAATTGCTGCATAATAAACTCTGAAAAATCTGGTATGTGCTTTTCTATTGACCAGATATATTATTTTCAGATCATCAGGAAGATTATACACTGATTCTGCATTATTCAAACAAATAATATTTACAGGAACATTACGCTTATGAAAATCAAGAGCCAATGTACTTAATACACGTTCTGCTCCTCCTCCCTGTAAAGTATTGATCACGAAAAATATGCTCTTACCCATTTTCATAGTAATTACCACCCGACAATACAACTAGATTAAACCAAGGTGATAAGAGTATTAATTGCCTTTTGAATTTTCAGATTTTTGATATCAAACAAAAAATATTGCATGAGATAAATCTTTAATAATTTCTTTTTATACCTGGCTGAATAAGAGAAATTATTGATCAGAATATTAAAATCATCGATCATTTTTCCCTTTCTAACCTTTGAATCGATCATACTCCACACTCCTTCTCTATGTAAGCGATAAACAGCCATAACTTCAGGGAGAACATAAATTTTTCCTTTTTGATGTGCCAAAATATATAATTTAAAAAATGTATCTGCACTATATACCTGATAAAACCAATCCTGTTTGCTTATATGTTTTAAATGATCACTATTTCTCATCATCATGGTGCATACCCTGGTTTCATCTTTTTTTCCCAATAAGACATCTTCATAGGTAAATTCCATTCTCACCGGGGCTGTACTTTGATAAACTAAAGTTCCATGTTCATCTATAACACGACTATAATGACAGCAAATTGAACTATCAGGATGATTTTCCATAAAATCAACTTGCATCTGCAACTTTCGTGAATCTGTCCAGTAATAATCACCATCACACATGGCAATATATTTTCCATTTCCTTTAATTAAGGTCCTGAGTATATTTTTGACAGCGCCTCCGTTTGCTTCTTTTATTAGCAATTGAATTTTCCCTGGAAATCTCTCACAATAATCCTCAATAATATTTCTTGTACCGTCTGTTGAGCAGTCATCACCAATTATTATCTCATAATTGAAATCAGTCTTTTGCATTAAAAAGCCTTCTAAAGCTTCAGCAATATATTTTTCCTGGTTATAGGTAATGCAGCAAATGCTTACCATCATTTCAGATCTGTACATATGTATTTATAATTTGAATTGGTGCCTGATATCAGAATTGATAACCTGCCGGGCAAACTAACAAAGAGCGGATAAACTTAGAATGCGAAACCCATGTTTCGGGCCATCAGCAGACCGACAAAAATGAATTTGTTCTTCCCTAAATTTAGATATTAAGGAAAAATTACTTGCTCTTATTCACAACTAGGGCTGTTTCCAGTAATTGAGCTATATCTTCTTCTATCTTGGAAGGTACCTGAACTTCATAATTTTGTGCACGCAGAATTATTCTTGTGATCAGATCCAGATCAGAAAAAGTTAATGTATGGTACAGAGGTAAGCAGATGATTCTTTCTACAATGGATTCACAGACCGGCAATGATGTTTTTTTAACATATGGCAAAGTTGACAAGGAAGGATAAAAGTAGCGTCTACAATATATTTTTTCTGTTTCCAGATCAGAAAGGCATTTAAGCATCAGTTTTTTTGTATCAAAAAGAACCGGGAAATAGGCATAATTAGAACTGAAATCGCCATTATGCTTAGGAAAGCTGGCTTTTAAATTTGTTAATTTCTGTAAGTAGTACTGTGAGAGTGACTTTCTCCTCTTTAATATTTCATCAATATACTTGAGGTTACATAGTCCCATAGCAGCATGAAACTCACTGTTTTTTCCATTTATACCTAGCTCACTATAATCTTCCTGCCCATTATGACCGAAATTTCTCATAAAAGCCATTTTTTTAAGCAATTCGGGTTTTCTTGTAAAAACGGCTCCTCCTTCTATGCTATGGAAAAGT
>JBIIWE010000307.1:0-3988 GCA_044339075.1 Daejeonella sp.
GACAACTCCAGCACAATTCACCAGGATATCCACACGACCAAATCGCTCATTTACTTTATTAATAGCCTCAGCAACATCATCTTCAACTGTAATATCTACTAGATAGAGCTCTGATTCACCTGTTAACTGACTCTGGGTTTTTTCCAATCCGCTTTTATCGCGATCAAACAAAGCAAGTTTGACACCTTTGCCCGACAATTTCAAGGCTATAGCCCTTCCTAAACCTGAAGCAGCTCCGGTTATGATTCCAATCTGATTTTTAAATTCAATTTTCATTTATATTTTATTCTAAATCTATTATTATTAGTTTTTTTTAATCCACCAATTCCTTCAAGCTTACAGTATCTGATTTTCTGGTTAGAAAATGAATAATTGTCCAGGCAACCAAATACGTTAAACCACAAATAATGAACAATAAATTATAACCACCTACTAAATTTCCCGCAGCCTTATAGCTATCCAAAATATACCCTACAAAAAGGGGAAATAGCATTCCTCCTACTGCACCAGACATTGCTCCAATTCCGGTAACAGAACTAACAGCCTGCTTTGGAAACAGGTCAACAACTAAAGTAAAAACATTTGTACTCCAAGCCTGATGCACCGCCAGGGTAAAACTAAGGATACCCACAACCATCCAGGCATTAGTTGCAAACTGAGCTGAAAGTACGGTTAATTCCATAATAGCAAAAATAAAAAGAGCAGTTTTCCTTGCCTTTAAAGTTGGCCAGCCTCTTTTTATCAGCCAGGAAGAAAAATAGCCTCCTCCAATACTCCCAGCAATGGTCATTGTGTAGATGATCATCAGCTCGGGACTTAAATTCGCCATATTTAACTTAAAAGTAGATGCAAAATAAGAAGGCAGCCAAAACATAAAAAACCAGTAAATCGGATCAAGTAATATCTTACCGGTTATGAAAGCCCATGTTTGGGGGAAAGTAAAAAGCTTGACCCATTTGATCTTGACCACCTCTACTTCAGCTTCAGGATCTAATTTCTGACCTTCATGGATATAATTATATTCTTCTTCGCTTAAACGTTTATGTTTAGATGGGATATCATACACATAGATCCACACTAAGAGCCAGATAAAGCCAATGGATCCGGTAATAATAAATACTTCATGCCATCCATATATACTCAGTATCCAGGGAACAATGATCAGCGCCAGAATGATTCCTACGCTTGTTCCTGCATTAAATAATCCAGTAGCTAAAGCGCGTTCTTTTCTGGGAAACCATTCTGCAATAGTTTTCATTCCAGCAGGTACATTTCCAGACTCTGTTAATCCTAAACCGATTCTTGCTAGTCCAAAGCCTGTCACACTTCTTGCCGCAGCATGAAGCATACCCATGATACTCCAGGCAGCTACAGAAATAATGTAGCCAGGTTTTGTACCGATCCGGTCGATAAACCATCCCCAGGAGATCAAACCAATGGCATAAGCGCCTGTAAATGCCATTACAAGAAAGGCGAAATCTGTTTCAGACCAAGTGAACTCTACTTCAAGGGTTGGTTTTAATAAACCAAGGATTTGCCGGTCAAGGTAATTGATAGTAGTAGCCGAAACCAATAAGGTTAAGATGATCCATCGGTAATTCTTTATTTTGCGGCTTAACATAGTTCAATTGTTGTTAGTAGATTAAAATCAGGTTTTTTGGAAACTTATATTTCAATTGTTTTGTTCAATTTTAAAAAGCCGGCCCCAGTTGGAGCCGGCTAAACATAAAGGTGTATTCAAAAAATATTAAAGTTGAAGTTTTAATCGCCCTGCATCAGTTAGCAAATTAACGTTCCATAGTGGATACCACGTTTGTTCCATTATCACCTTTCGCACTCCCGGAACTGCGTATAATGCCTCCATCATCGTTTTAGAAACCGTAGCATGAACCACATTGGAACTATGTGTAAAGTATGCTCCTAGAGGACGACCACGATGTGGCATTGACATGACCACTTTAACCACACTTCCACGCACAGTGATGTCATATACCAATCCCAGATCAACAATACTGATGTCTGCCTTATATAATTGCGGATCTTTCACCAAACCTAAAGCTTCCCATATTAAAGCTTTATTGATTGGACTATCCTGAGCTTCGGATACCCGGGCAAGACGACGCGGACTTTCTTTAGCAATTATTCCGTTTGGAAGCACTGACCCTGCTCTGCTTAATGGATTAAGAAGTTCCTGTCTTAGATTTTCAATTTTTGCAGTATCATCCTTAAGAGTAAAAGGTATGGTGACATAGGCATTCTTCTGATGTAAAACAGCTCCTTTTGGGATAGTCTTAATTGTTTTTGGAACCGGATACCTACTCCAGATCTGCCCATGCCATTGATAATGTAAATTTGGTGATCCGTTATGTGATAATTCAGCCCCTAAACCTTCTGCATGATGCTCAAGGAAAAATCCAAAGAATGAGTCTTTAGTATCTTTATTGAAGAAACCAATCCCCCATAATTTTTCACTTAAATCTGCAGGAACATTTCCAGTTTTTAACTTTTCATCTGGGCCCATCCATAACATATCAGTAAATGACTGGCCGGTAATTACCCATTCATCATCTCTTAAAGCAGCAGGAGAGAATTGCTTCACTGCAGTCATATGACCGAACTTATGGAAATAAGGCAATCCTGCATAAAAGCGATACTCTATATCCATGATCATCCTGGCAGGAGAGAACAATGGGTGAACAGGTGAATAAGGAAAGCCCCAGCGACGAATGATCGTACATATTGGTCCTTTAACAACCTCAAAATCAGGGCATTCATCCCATAATGAAATACGCATTTTTTGAATTCCATCATCAGAAACATAATCGTGTGCCCAGTCTATTCCGGCTGGTTCACCATGCCCCTGTCCACCTGAATAGATCTCAAGGCCATGCTCACGTTTTAAGATCATACGGGCAAGCTGCCCTGTTTGTTTGGAGAGAATTGCTGTAAAATATTCATTCTCAATATCCAGTCCGTAACCTTCTCCGGTAACCTTCAAATCGGACTGATAATTGGGCAATTCTGCATCGGAATTACCATAGAAAACAATGTATTGTCTCTTTTCCTTACCCTGATTATCGGCAAGGAATAATAATTTGCAGATCTTTTCTGAACCTCTGCGCACCTCAGAGAATACCTGAGAAATCACCTCTGTTAAAACACCATCCTTAATTTCTGCTACCCTTATCTCACGTGCAAGAGAGGCCGTTTGAGAAGCCTGAAAACTCAGCAAGACTTCAACAGGCTCAGCTTTACGTGGGGTTCCTATTTTTTCCTCTAAGCTGACAACCTTATAATATTTCCAGCCTTTTGCCCAGGTTTTCCAGACTTGGGGAAGCGAATCAACTGTTCCAAACTGACTTGCAGCAACATGAGGGGTACCCAAGTTTTCTTCTTCGGCTTGTAACTGAATTTCAGAGATTCTGATTGAATTGGTCAGGGCTCTGGCGGTTCTGTAATCTTTTTTTATCAATGCATCCTTAAGCAATTGCATTTTTTCTTCAATACTATCCGTCTGACTGGTTGTTTTATCAGCAAAGGGGGCAATAGACTCACTTACAAAATTCTCAATGGTATTCTGAGTTTCTGATTTGGAAATTAGAGGTAAGGTCAAACCTGCAAAACCTAAAAGACCCATTCCAAGAAATTTACGGCGTTTCAACCCGTCTGAGAACTGCGGTTCTAAATCGTCTTTTGAGATTTCTGTTACTTTTCCTTTTTCAGAGGAATTTTCATGCATTTTTAATGCAGACTTTGATGGATTAAATTTCTTCATGTTCATTATATTTATTTCAAATATTCGTCAGTAAAAAGTATCTCCTTAGAAAATTAAATTTTATAAATCAACTCTAAATTCCCAATTTCTTCCGTCCTTCATCGGTCAGCATGTTAGATGACCAGCCCGGATACCAGGTTTGTTCCATAATCACTTTCTTAACCCCAGGAACTTCATACACCGCCGTAAGAATGTTTTTTGAAGTGGTGGGAT
>JBIIWE010000308.1:0-3960 GCA_044339075.1 Daejeonella sp.
CAGTGTGAAGGTCGGTACCCATTAGGTCAGGAAGAAATCCTGCTTTAATTGCCGGCTTGGCCTGATTAAAATTAAAGCTTCCACCACCAAATCCAACATCAAAAATAATTCCTCTTTTTTGTGCAGGGATTACAAAGGCTCTTAGTTGTCTGGTTTGAAGATCGACGATTGGATCTCTTCTTTCCAACTCAGTAAAAACATGGGTGAAAATATCGCCTGGTCTGAGGTATTTAAAGAAAAGATCTTCAATTGGGAGTTTACCACCACCAAAATCAATAATAACTGGCATATTGGCTAATTTACCAGCGGCAACGATTCGTTCAACTGGGGTCCAATCCGGGTTGGTAAAATGTGCCAACTTAAATCCAACTACATGTTCTTTATTGTCAAGAGCAGCTTTGGCAGCAAGTTTGACATCCATATCACTCACATCCTGCTCATAAGCACCACCACTCATACCCTCTCCTACAATATTAAGAAAGGATAAAACCCGGGTTTGAGATTTATCAATAATATTTCTTTTAAACGTGTCAAATGACTTATATCCAGCTCCACCACAATCAACAAGAGTGGTTACTCCGGAGCGAAAACTAAATCCATCGGCAGTTACACCAACATCACCATTGCTTAAATAACTGTTTGGCTGAGTGCCCCAAAAAACATGCGCATGAACATCAATCAGACCGGGTGAAACATACATTCCAGTTGCATTTACTATCTGTTCTCCAAGAGCAGAATCAATGTTTTTACCAACTTTGGCAATTTTTCCATTTTTTATAGCAACATCAAGAATGTCATTGATATTGTTTTTGGCATCGATAACTCTGCCGCCCTTAATAATGGTATTATACATTGGAGCTGTTCCCTGTGCTTTTGCATCGGCAAGTATCAGGAATAGCATAGATAAAAATAAAATTGAGATTTTTCTCATCGCTTTTTTTCTAAAAATCTTAAATTATAACCTTCAGAAGGTTATTTATGAATTAAAAATTATCTGCTTTTTTCAGGATTACTGGCTATAGCATTGAGGTCATAAACTATTTTTCCTGCACGAAGAGTCATTTCACATTCGAACTTCTGCTTACCTTCATTTCTATTCCCTGCGATATCTCTGAACCCGAATTTACCATTACGTACACTCAGGATAGCCACATCAGCACCAGCACCTACAGAAAGGTTACCAAGATCCTCACGTTTAATAGCCTGAGCAGGAGCCCAGGTACTTCGAGAAATAACTGAAGGGATATCCATACCCATGGAAAGAAAAATAGAAAGCACATTCAACTGATCTTTCATTGCTCCGTTCATACTTCCTGTATGAAGATCAGTCCCCATGGTATTTGGCAAAAATCCTGCCTTGATAGCTGGGATAGCCTGATTAAAGTTAAAACTTCCACCACCAAAACCAACATCAAAGATAATTCCTCTTTTTTGTGCAGGAATAACAAAGGGTCTTAGTTTTCTGGTTTGAAGATCTACTATCGGGTCTCTTATTTCAAGTTCAGTAAACACATGCGTAAAAATATCACCTGGCCTGAGGTACTTTAAAAACAGATCTTCAATTGGTAATTTCCCAGCACCGAAGTCAATAATGACAGGCATATTAGCTAATTTACCTGCAGCTACTATTTTTTCAACAGGCACCCAACTAGCTGCTCCAAAATGAGCGAGTTTAAATCCAACTACAATATCTTTATTAGATAAAGCTTTTTCAGCTGTTTTTTGAGCATCCATATCATTTATATCCTGTTCATAAGGATCGCCTCTCATACCCTCGCCAACAATGTTTAAAAATGAAAGTACTCTGGTACGGGATTTATCAATAATGGTGGATTTAAACTTATCAAAGGAAGCCCAACCAGCTCCACCACAATCAACCACAGTAGTTACACCTGCACGGAAAGTATATGGATCAGGAGCTAAGGCAGAAAAGCCACCACTAAGTCCGCGGTCATCTGTTCCAGCAAAAACATGTGCATGCAAGTCAATCAAACCAGGAGTAACATACATTCCATCTGCAGTCACAATTTGTGAAGCAAGTGCAGGATCAATATTTTTAGCTAAAGCAGCAATTTTGCCATCCTTAATAGCCACATCCATCTTTTCATTAATATTATTTTTGGCATCGATTACATGCCCTCCCTTAATCAGGATACTATATTGTTTTGATTGTGCCTGAACAAATACAGCAAGCAATATAAATCCGGAAAGAAGCAGAAAGGATATTCTTCTCATGGTATAATTCTGATTTTTAAAATTAAAACAGAATTAATTCCTCCAAGGAAGAAGGAATTAATTCTGTCATTGTTTTTAATTATTTAAGATACAGCTGCCTTGGCAAGCTCTTCCTGAACACGTTTTGCAACAATTTTATCTTCTCCATTTTGCAACATGAATACGGTTATATTTATTGCATCAGGACCGGACATAACTTCTACTGAAGGACTTCCATCCTGCAGTTTCTTTACTAATTCTCTTGGTGTGATCTTTACTTTAGACTGATCCCATGAAATTTTTATGGCTGGAGTATGATTAGCAACTGGAGGAACAAAAACTTCAGCACTTACACCATTCACCTTACTTGAAGCATTCACAATAGTAGCAACTCTGTCTTCCCACATTTTCCATTCAGCAGCATGATCAGTATTGATATACTTTTCTAAAGCCACATACATTCCCAGAATTTCTTCCTTATTAACTTTCATCCCACGACCTAAGTTTCCACCATTTGGAGGTCCGTTAAGGCGCGCTGCTGCAATTAGGTCTTTTTTACCCATCAAGATTCCGGCACTTTGAGGACCGCAAATTGCTTTTCCACCTGAGACACAAACCAGGTCAAAACCCAGATCATTATATTTCCAAAGGTTCTCAACAGGCGGAACATCTGCCGCCATATCAATCATTGTTGGAATGTTATGTTTTTTACCGATGGCAACAAATTCTTCGTGCTTAATTTTTCCCATTGGACCACTAGAATTAAGGAACCACATCATAGCAGTTTTGCTGGTAATGGCTCTTTCCAATTCTTCTGCAGTTTCTACTTCTACCGGAACTATACCTGTATTAGTTAAAGCATGTACATACCCAATATTATGCGATTTTTGAACAATCACTTCAGTCTTTTCAAAACTTGAAAGATTTGGGAGAAGGGCTACTTTTTTTCTATCCATGCGAGTTAAAACACCTGCAGTACCCAGAACAAGTGCTGACCAGCAGCCTGCAGTAACCATAGCAGATTCTGCATGGCACATGCCAGCAATTTTTTCACCCACTTTATCCTGCACATCATTGATCATTACGAAGTGTTTAGAAGCAGATTCAATGGTATCCACAACTTCATTGTGCATTAAAGATGCAGTCATAGTAGTGTAGGTTCCCGCTGCATTTATAAAGGTTCGCAAACCAAGTTCTTTAATAACATCGCGTTTTGCAGTTGTTACTGCTGTTCCCGCTAATGCTTGAAAAGGAACTCCTGTACCAATAGCTGCACCTGCAATCGGAGCTACAGAAAGGTATTTAATAAGATCTCTACGTTTCATAATATTATTATTTATTTTGTTTCTTAGTTGAAACAATAAGAGGAGATATAAAATCTCCTCCTATTGTTTATAAATCTAATATACTGAATGAATTACGTTTTTCAAATCCATATCAGTAGTATATCGTATTAGTTACTTTGACCTGTACCTGGACCAACATCCCACCACATTCTGCCTTGTAAAAGGTCTAACTCCTGTTCAGAGTAATTCTGACGCTTGATGGCTTCATAGTAGTTATCAGGATTTACGTTACGTTCTGCTATAGGTAAAGAGAATCTTCTCCACATTTTACCTGCAGTTACGTTTCCTGGATATGTAACTTTCTGACCAGCTGTGTTAGTCCAGTTAGCATAGTTAAATACAGGATATTTTGTACGGCGCCAGTTAGAATAAACTTCATAGTCATCGCCAAGCAATGAAA
>JBIIWE010000309.1:0-3955 GCA_044339075.1 Daejeonella sp.
TGAGGATTAAAAAGTGCTCAATTAAATTAACGATTGCCAAATAAGTACTTAGATCGATTTTAACACAAAATGATTTAATCCTAACTCCTATAATCCTGTTTGCAATGACTTGATCTCGGTTAATATTATCTTAATATCCGTATTGCCAATGTTTTCTACATAATGTTTGGCACCCTGCGCCGCCCAGGATGAAGTACCCGCTTTAACCTCCGAAATTTTTGGCTCTGCACTTTCAGTAAATACTTTGACCTGGCCACCTGAAACCACATAAGAGGATCTTGGAGGATGAGTATGCCAGGTATCCTTTTCTCCAGGCTTTATAAAATATTCTACAATTCTTACGTGTTCATTCTCCATTAGTACCCTGGCCTGATTTGGAGATGTCTGAACGATATCAATGTTCAGTGTGTCTGATGCTTTTTGAGCTGAGGCAACTGTGTCTTTTGTGTTGCTCGGCGTTTTGTTTGTCCCCTGATTACAAGCATATAACAAGGTTGCAAGGAGCATTAAGAGAATGTGTCTTTTCATCTGAATAGTGGTTGTTCTTTATTAATTAATTAAAAAAAGCCATGATGTTCTTGAGAAATGAAGATAGGCAATTTCCCTCCATCCCCACCCGATGGCTATCGGGTCCCATTTCCTTTCATATCAAACTTTTGGCACCTGCCAGCCATTATTATAACGAGCTTTCATCAATTGATTGGCTTCAGAATCTGTAAATTGATTTTTTGCAGCATCCCAATACACCTTTTTGCCTGTTTTATAGGCTATATTACCCATTTGGGCATTGATGGCCGCAACACTACCAGTTTGTATACCGCAATTTAAGCGCGAAATATCATTATTGGTAATTGCATCGATGAAATTGACGGCATGTGCTTCATGGGCGTTTTTAATTGGCTTGATGTGAGGAATTTTTTCTATTTTATTGACACGTTTACCATCTTTATTTTCTGTTTCCGGGATTACTTCCCAGCCCCCTCGGTTCACCACCAGAGTTGCATTGTTTCCGATAAATGCAATGCCTTCAGTAGATCCATAGTTGCCGCCATCAATACCTGTAGCATGTTCCCACAGCATATTAAATCCATCATATTCATAAACCGTTTGTAAGGTATCCGGAGTCTCGGAAGCATCATCACGATAAGCGAACTTTCCACCTGAAGCCATCACCGATTTAGGTGCTTTTACCCCCATCGCATACAAAGCAATGTCAATTTCATGAACACCCCAGTCGGTCATTAAGCCGCCTGCATAATCCCAAAACCAACGAAAATTAAAGTGAAAACGGTTCTGGTTAAAGTCGCGTTTGGGCGCGGGGCCTAACCACATCGTATAATCTACACCAGCGGGTGCCGGACTATCAGCAACTTTTGGTACCGGTTTCATCCATCCTTGGTAGGCCCAACACTTCACCAGACGGATCTGTCCTAATTTGCCTGATTTCACATAATCGATGGCTTCGGCATATTGCGATCCGGAACGTTGCCATTGACCAACCTGTACTATTTTTCCATATTTCTGTTGCGCTTTGACCATGATCTGGCATTCTTCGATGGTATTGGCAATTGGCTTTTCTACATACACGTGCTTACCTGCTGAAACAGCATCCACCATATTCAGGCAATGCCAATGATCAGGAGTACCGATAATGACTACGTCAATATTGGGGTCTTCTAGTAGTTTTCGATAATCTTTGTATTGCTTCGGACGCTTACCGCGAAGTTTAAACACATCTTCTGTCCGCTGATCAAGTACACTCTGATCAACATCTGCCAGCGCCACACAATTTACTTGAGGAAGTTTCAGGTGTGCATTCATATTTGACCAGCCCATTCCTTTACAGCCAATGAGACCGAAATTGATTTGATCTGATGCTTTTATCGTACGGGTAAATGAGCCGAAATCTGAGGCACTCAGTAGGTGTGGCAAACTAATCCCTGCTCCAAGGAGCATGGTGTTCTGGATGAATTTTCTTCTGGTATTGTGCATGGTTGCTTTTTGTTTAAATTCTTATGAAGGCAGTTGAATAAGTTCAAAAATTTCTCAATTCTAAATCTAGAAAAAAAAGCAACATGAAATAGATTGGTTTTGAAAATTATATAAGTGTGAAAATTATTTATGAATTTGCCAGTTCAGGTCATCTAGAATTGTGGTGAAATAATAAGACCAGAAAGGTTTCTGAGATCTTGAAATTGATCGAGATAATCTTTGATTTAAGAGTATTTACGGCTTGATACAAATTCCGATCTTGCTTATTAAGCCGTCAATTTCAAAAGGTTTTGTCGGAAAGTCTTCAGGATCTCCAGGGTTCCAATTTTTTGCAGTAAAATGGCATTCATTGTCCTTGGGTATTGATATTGTAAGGTGATAGAATTTTGAACTTACATCGTATCAGTCATTCTGAATTTTATAGACCAGATCATTTGAAGCTCCGCGAATATTGAAAATATTCTGAGGATTTGTTAAAAAATTTAGTCCGGAGCTTATTAGGTGTTTCTGGATTGTATAAAATTGTGGTTACCATGTTTGGAATTAGTGTACATGGAATGATTCCTTTAATTTTAAGAGGGAGTAAATCGACAATTATAAATGTTGTCACTCTTTCTGTAATAAAAATTTAAAAATTAAGGCTCCAGAATCATCTGAAGCCTTAATTGTGGAGAATATCGGATTCGAACCGATCACCTCTTCACTGCCAGCGAAGCGCTCTAGCCGAATGAGCTAATCCCCCTTGATTAGAGAGTTTTAAAAGGTTGGTTCTTTGAGTACAATTATCAGCATTTTAAACGACTTTTTCAAGTTTGTAAATGATCATTTAAGATTTTTGTTCCCAAATGAGTAGTGAATCGCCGATTCGTAAAAAGAGAAATGCTAGCCATTAGTCATGCTTTTCAAGTTTATAACTAAATAATCAGATGATACGGCTTACAAACCCGTTTTACTTAATCTCAGAGGATTTAAAATTTCTCTTTTTTAAGATATTTTATTTCCAGTTTTGCTTGGCCTAAGGCTGTTTTTAGAATCCAAAGTGCATCTTAGCCCTTGTGCATGTGTAGGATGTACTGTTCGAAATTAGTACAAGATTGTCATAGTTTTATCATAAAAGTATATATTTGTTATTTATTATTATAAAGAGTTACATATATCTATACATTTAACTTACAAAAAAATCAAGTGCTATCAGCCGCACTCTAAAAAAACTGGGCGTATCTGAAAAGCCATACGAGTAGGATAAACCATAAATGTTTAACATGTCAACATTATTTCTTAACGCAACAAGTGCGATGGCTTCTGATTCTGATGCTTTAGCACGTATTACAAACGGTGACCCAATTGCCATAACCTTTTTTATTGGTTATATGGCTATGCTTGCGTCTGCAGTATTCTTTTTCGTTGAAAGAGGTTCAGTAGATCCAAAATGGAGAATCTCTCTATTAGTCTCAGGATTAATTACTGGAATTGCTGCAGTACATTACTACTACATGCGAGACTTTTATCTTGCAACAGGACAAAGCCCAACTGCTTTTCGTTATGTAGATTGGACACTAACTGTTCCATTGATGTGTGTTGAGTTTTATCTATTAACAAAGCCATTTGGTGCCAAAGGTTCAACTTTATTCAAGTTGATTATTGGTTCATTAGCCATGCTAATTTTTGGTTTTATTGGTGAAACCTCAGGTGTCGATAACAACATTATGTGGGGAGTTCTTTCTACTCTTGGTTATTTGTACATCGTTTATGAAGTATTTGCAGGTGATGTTGCTAGATTAACAAAGCAATCAAACAGCCCAGCTTTATCAAGAGCTATGTTCTTGTTGAAAATCTTCATTACTTTAGGTTGGTCTATCTATCCAATTGGATACATGGTATTACCTGGAAACCTATTATCAGGCATGTTTGACGTTAGTTCAATTGATTTGTTCTACAACCTAGCTGATGCAATTAATAAAAT
>JBIIWE010000310.1:0-3944 GCA_044339075.1 Daejeonella sp.
CAAAAGCAATGTTAAAAGTGGTGAACAGTGAAAATCCGCCATTAAGACTTGTATTAGGCAAACCCGCTTTAGACGCCATTCGTGAGAAATATAAAATGGTTGAAGAGGAACTTAAAGCATGGGAGGATGTAACGCTAAATACCTCATTTGACCAGTAAGATCATCCAAAAACTTCAAACCGTTCCCAGAATCCATCCTGTGGCAGAGGAGCAAAAATATTAACCGGCTCCAGCTTAACGGGATGCATAAACTGGAGTCTGCGGGCATGTAAACAAATGCTCTTTTTGAGGCTTCCACGTGGATATCCGTATTTATTATCGCCCACAATCGGGCAATTAAGAGTTGATAATTGAACACGAATTTGATGGGGACGACCGGTAATCGGGTCAACCTCAATCAGGTAATAACCACCCAACTCTCCTAAAAGTTTATAATTCAGTTCTGCACGCTGACTTCCCGGCACCTCCTTATCATAAGCCTTGGTTACATTTTTTTGAGGATTCTTAACAAGCCAATGGACGAGCGTTCCTTCTTCAACCGCGGGACGGCTGCGAACCACTGCCCAATAGGTCTTGTGCATATCACGGCTTTTAAACATCCTATTGATACGGTCGAGCGCCTTACTTGTTTTGGCAAATAAAATAACACCGCTTACCGGTCGGTCGAGGCGATGAACAACTCCCAAAAATGCACCGTTAGGTTTATTGTATTTTTTGGCAATATATCGCTTCACTTTTTCATCCAGTGATTCATCACCGGTATCATCAACCTGCACAATATCACCTGCCCGCTTGTTCACAGCGATGAGATGATTGTCTTCAAACAGAATATCCTTATCGGTAATATCGGGTGTAAGAACAGGGAATTTTGCCTTTTTATATTCAGGAGCAGCCATTAATTATCTATTCTTAATATTGTTCCTTTTCATTTGGAAAGTCGCCGGCTTTCACATCTTTCACATACGATTGAACCGCGCCGTTGATCTCTTCAAAAAGATTCAAATATTGTCTCAAGAATCTTGGTTTAAATCCCTTGGTCAAACCGATCATATCATTGATCACCAACACCTGTCCGTCGCAATGCTGACCTGCTCCGATTCCAATAGTCGGTATTTTGACACTATTGGTAACCTCCTTTGCAAGTTTTGCAGGTATTTTTTCCAGAACGACAGAAAAACATCCTGCATCCTGAAGAACCAAAATATCCTGCTTCAGTTTTTCTGCTTCAGCCTCTTCCTTTGCCCGGACGGTATAAGTACCAAATTTATAAATCGACTGAGGAGTTAATCCCAAATGTCCCATTACAGGAATGCCTGCAGTGATTATTCGCTCTACAGATTCACGTATTTCTATTCCACCTTCGAGCTTAACAGCATGGGCCCCAGATTCCTTCATGATCCTGATGGCCGAATTCAGGGCTTCTTTAGAATTCCCTTGGTAAGAACCGAAGGGAAGATCCACAACAACAAGAGCCCGTTTTACTGCCCTAACAACCGAAGCAGCATGATAAATCATCTGATCGAGTGTGATTGGCAAGGTTGTTTCATGCCCCGCCATCACGTTAGAGGCTGAATCGCCAACAAGAATAACATCAATTCCACCTTCATCAACAATGGTAGCCATTGAATAATCATAAGAAGTGAGCATGGCAATCTTCTCGCCTTTTTGCTTCATTTCCTGGATCGTATTAGTAGTGATCCGTTTTACCTCTTTATGTACAGACATGTAGCAGGGTTTTAATGAAATTCAAAGTTAGGATTAATAGAAACAATACACACTCAAAATATATCTAAATGATGTCAGGAAAAACAATTTGATAATTCCTTCATCAAAACTTTCAATTTTAGTAATAAATACCTAATTTTGACAACGTGAAATATGAAGTAAAAAACTTCCCCCTACACCGCGGAAATTCTTCCGAAATCATTGCTCTTCAATTGATTTTAAATTCCTTTTCAATTTTTAATAAATGAATACTTACATCAAATTACCTGCAGTACTGCTTTTGGAAGATGGTACAATATACCACGGAAAAGCCGCAGGAAAAATTGGTACTACCAGTGGTGAAATTTGTTTCAATACGGGTATGACCGGATATCAGGAGATTTTTACAGATCCTTCATATTTCGGACAGATCATGGTGACAACCAATTCGCATATTGGAAATTACGGAATTCACAAAGAAGAGGTTGAATCAGATAGCATCAAAATTTCCGGGTTGGTTTGTAAAAATTTCAATATCGCCTACAGCAGAAAGCAAGCCGATTCTTCGATTCAGGATTATTTTCAAGATGAGCATATCGTTGGCATATCAGATGTAGATACCAGATCTTTGGTAAGACATATCCGTGATAAAGGAGCCATGAATGCTATTATTTCATCTGAAATATTGGACATTGAGGATTTAAAGCAGAAGCTAGCATCAGTACCTTCAATGGATGGTTTGGAGTTATCATCACAAGTATCAACTAAAGAAGCTTATGAATACGGAAATAAAGAAGCTGCCAAACGAGTTGCAGTTCTTGACCTTGGGGTAAAGAAAAACATCCTGAGAAATTTCGATAGCAGAGGAGTTTTTTCTAAAGTATTCCCTGCTAAAACTACATTTGCTGAAATGGAAAAATGGAATCCTGATGGATATTTCATTTCGAACGGACCTGGTGATCCATCAGCCATGCCCTATGCCATTGAAACTGTAAAGGCAGTACTTGCTTCAGAAAAACCATTATTTGGGATTTGCTTAGGGCATCAGTTACTTGCACTTGCAAATGATATCCGCACGATGAAAATGTTTAACGGTCACAGAGGATTAAATCATCCAGTGAAAAACGTGATCATCAATCATTGTGAGGTTACTTCACAAAATCACGGATTTGGAGTAGTTCCAGACGATGTACGCAATTCAGATAAGGTAGAGATCACACATATTAACCTGAACGATCAATCGATCGAAGGAATCAGGGTAAAAGGTAAGAAAGCATTTTCAGTGCAATATCACCCGGAATCATCCCCTGGACCGCATGATTCAAGATATCTTTTCGATGATTTTGTTGCCATGCTTAATTAATTGGTGTACTTGTACATTTACCCATAAAATATATTTTCAATCAGACTAAAAATAATATGAGTTTAATTCTCGACGTTCACGCTAGACAAATTCTGGATTCACGTGGAAATCCGACAATAGAAGTAGATGTAATCACAGAAAATGGCATAATGGGCCGTGCTGCAGTACCATCAGGTGCTTCAACCGGAATTCACGAAGCTGTTGAGCTTCGCGATGGCGATAAATCTGTTTATCTAGGAAAAGGCGTTTTAAAGGCTGTTGCCAATGTTAATGAAAAAATCGCTCAGGAACTTGTAGGAATTGATGTATTTTCTCAAAATAGTATAGATCAATTACTAATTGAAATAGATGGCACTGAGAACAAAGGGAATCTAGGTGCGAATGCCATTTTGGGTGTTTCTTTAGCAGTTGCTAAAGCTGCTGCTCAGGAAAGTCGCCAACCTTTGTACCGATACATTGGAGGTGTTAATGCGAACACCTTACCTATTCCAATGATGAATATAGTAAACGGCGGCTCTCACTCTGATGCTCCAATCGCGTTTCAAGAATTTATGATTATGCCTGCAGGTGCTTCTTCTTTCTCTGAAGCGCTTCGCTGGGGAACTGAAGTGTTCCACACCTTGAAAAAGATATTACATGACCGTGGTCTTTCTACAGCTGTAGGTGATGAGGGTGGCTTCGCTCCTAAATTTGAAGGTACCGAAGATGGCGTCGAGACCATTTTGCTAGCTATTGAAAAAGCTGGATATATTGCAGGAAAAGATATTTTTCTAGCCTTTGACTGTGCTGCTTCAGAATTCTATAAAGATGGGAAGTACGATTACACCAAATTTGAAGGTGAAAAAGGTGCGATTAGAACCAGCGCTGAGCAAGCTGAC
>JBIIWE010000311.1:0-3942 GCA_044339075.1 Daejeonella sp.
ATATAGACACCCTCACCCGTCAAGTGGTATCTTTCGACTTTGACATTATTAATGGTAGAATCAGTAATAAAAGAGTTATTATTAAAATTCCACAAGCAGATGGATATCCAGATGGGATGACTATAGATTCAGAAGGAATGTTGTGGATAGCATTGTGGGGTGGTTGGAAAATTGCCAGATATAACCCTATTTCAGGGAAAATGATACACTATTTTCAACTGCCAGTGGCCAAGATAAGTTCATGTACTTTTGGAGGTGAGAACTTACAGGATTTGTACATCACAACAGCAAAAACTGCTTTAAGGCCTCATGAAATAAAAAAACAGCCACTTGCAGGACGACTTTTTGTAATAAAAAATTCAGGATTTCAAGGCTTAAATGTATCAAAATTCAATGATTGACTTTAGTAACAGGTATTGCTAATGTGGTTTGATTTAGTTTGAATGGGAACGATTAAAACAATGAGAAGCCAGTCTATACTTAAATCAATCTAACTGTCTTTTTAACTAATTTTATGACAGATTTGAAATATTTTTGATTTTTTAAACTTATAAAATCGTTTATTTTTTAAATTATTAGTCAGGCGAGACTTATTGTCTAGTCATCTTACTTCCTCTACATGATTAATTCTGATAGTAAAAAAGTAATTGAGTCGAAAGCCATTACATATTTTACCATCAAAGTACTTGTATACTTAGGTCAATAAGGGTATTTTTAGCAATCTAATCTAACAATATGAACAAACGCATCATTATTATCGCTTCAGTGTTTGGAATGCTCGCTGTTATTTTAGGGGCCTTTGGAGCTCATGCATTAAAAGTCAGATTGACTGCTTCTGAGCTGGAGGTGTGGAAAACCGCCGTGGATTACCAGTTCTATCATACTTTTGCCCTGCTATTTCTTTCTACTTTTTCACGCTTCAATAGCCGTGAGATCAAGTTAGCTTCCTGGTTTTTTAGTTTGGGGATAATCCTTTTTTCCGGATCCTTATATTTGATTTCAGCAAAGGAAATCTTAAATATAAGTCAGATTTCTGTTATTGGGCCCATTACTCCCATAGGTGGATTGTTTTTTATCATGGGTTGGGTGAGTTTGCTTATTGCTACTATAAAGAATAAGTAATGCTTGAGTTCAATGAAACTGAGGGCATTGTTCGGAAGACTATTTTTATCGAGGTAATTCTTCCGCTCGCTATTTCCAAAACTTATACTTACAGGGTGCCACTTGATATGACCGCAGATATTGCTATTGGAAAGCGCGTGGTGGTCCAATTTGGTCGGAGCAAAATTTATACAGCAATAATTTGTTTGATCTCTGAAACTCCTCCAGCACTTTACGAAGCCAAGTATATCATTGATGTTCTTGATGCTGAACCCATCGTCAATGAATTTCAGCTTAAATTATGGCAGTGGATGTCTGATTATTACATCTGCAATTTAGGGGAAGTAATGCAGGCAGCATTGCCTTCAGCCTTAAAGCTTGCCAGTGAAACAAAAATTGTATTGAACACTTCTGAGGAGATCGATAAAAGTTTGTTGTCTGATAAGGAATTTCTTATCGTTGATGCCCTCGAACTGCATCCTGAACTCAGTGTAAGCGATATCAGTAAACTTCTTGGCCAAAAGACAGTTTTCCCGCTCCTGAGAGGATTGTTCGAAAAGAACGTTATTGTAATTTCTGAAGAAATAACAGAGAAATTCAAGCCCCGTAAGAAGGCCTTTATTGTTCTGAATTCCCAATATGATGAGCCTGCAAATAGAAAAGCTTTATTTGAAGTGCTGGAACGTGCACCCAAGCAATTGGAGATCTTATTGGCATACTTGAAACTTGAAAAGCAACAGGCAGAGATCTCAAAGTCTGATCTGATTGAAGTGTCGGGAAGTTCTGCTGCAGTTCTAAAAGCGTTGTTAGACAAGGAGATCTTTATTCAGGAAGACAAGGTGGTTAGTCGCTTAAATTTCGGCGAGCTGGAAGAGATTCATGATTTTGAACTTAATGAGGCACAGGTAAAAGCACTGCAGGAAACTAAAGAACAACTTGAAGAGAAGGGTGTAGTCCTGCTTTATGGTGAAACATCCTCAGGGAAGACTCAGATCTATATCCGCCTGATCGAGCAAATGCTGTTACAGGAAAAGCAAACGCTTTATCTTTTACCTGAAATTGCACTTACTACACAAGTAATTGAGAGGTTAAAAGAACATTTTGGTGGTCAGATCGGAGTTTATCATTCAAAATTCAATGATAATGAACGCGCAGAGGTTTGGCAAAAAGTGCTGAAAGGTGAATTTAAATTGGTTTTGGGGGCACGCTCCTCAATTTTTCTTCCATTTAATGACCTTGGTCTAGTGATCGTAGATGAAGAACACGAATCTTCCTATAAACAATATGATCCAGCACCGCGGTATCATGCAAGAGATACCGCTATATATTTGGCACATTTACATAAGGCTCAGATAGTTTTGGGATCGGCTACGCCCAGTTTGGAAAGTTTTTACAATACGAAGATTAAAAAATATGGCCTGGTGACATTAAAGGGCCGTTTTGGTGGTGTAAAGTCGCCAATTATTGAAGTAGTTAGTATTGCAGAGGAAACTAAACGAAAAACGATGCAATCGCATTTTACTTCAGTATTATTGAAGGAGATAAAAGAGGCATTATCACGTAAAGAACAAGTTATCCTGTTTCAAAACAGACGTGGATATACACCGGTGTTGCTCTGTACAACCTGTGGATATACTCCAAAATGTGTAAACTGCGATGTTAGTCTAACATTTCATAAAAGCAGCGCAAAACTTCATTGCCATTATTGCGGATACAAACAGGATATTGTAAGTGCCTGCCCTGCCTGCGGTTCAACGCGAATTGAACAAAAAGGATTTGGTACTGAAAAAATTGAGGATGAATTGCAGCGAATCTTTGAGGATGCCCGGATAGCCCGGATGGATCTTGATTCTACTAGGACAAGGAACAGTTTTCAGGTTCTCCTGAATGATTTTGAAGAGGGAAAGATCGATATTCTGGTAGGCACTCAAATGGTTGCCAAGGGCCTCGATTTTGGGAATGTAACCACAATTGGAATTATTAGCGCTGACAGTATGCTTAACTATCCTGATTTCCGTGCCTTTGAACGAAGCTATCAAATGCTGTCTCAGGTTTCTGGCCGTGCAGGACGACGCGCAAAACAGGGAAAGGTCATTATCCAGGCCTATGATACCTCTCACCGGATAATCAGCCAGGTGATCAGGAATGATTACGAGGAAATGTTCGATACTGAAATATTAGAGCGTAGGAATTTTCATTATCCGCCACTTTATCGCCTCATTCAGATCGATGTTAAACATAAGGATCTTTCTAAACTGCTTATGATCGCTTCTTCCTTAGCTAAGATTCTGAGATCTCAGTTTGGCGACAGAGTACTTGGTCCCGAAGCCCCAATGATCAGCAGGATTAGAAATTATTATATCCAGACCATTTTACTTAAAGTTGAACGGGAAGGAGTATCTGTTCAAAAAATCAAGGAAGCTCTGCAACAAATCCTCGTTAATTTTGATAGCCTTCCGACAAATAAGGGTGTTTATATACATATTGATGTAGATCCCTATTGAAAATATTCTCTCTGATTTTATATTCATATTATTTTCTGAAAATGCCCGCATAAGACTATTTTTGAAATTGAATGGCACATAAATTAGTTGATAGTTATCGGGAGAAGGGCGCACGGAAAAAGTTGGTTGAATTGCTGCGGGAGCGGGGTATTGCTGATGAAAATGTTTTAAAGGCCATTGGAAAAGTACCCCGTCATTATTTTTTTGACGAAACTTTCTGGAAACAAGCATATAAGGATATCGCATTTCCTATTGGGGATGGTCAAACCATTTCTCAGCCCTATACTGTTGCTTATCAAACAGAACTCTTACACATCAAAACAGGAGATAAGGTGCT
>JBIIWE010000011.1:0-13277 GCA_044339075.1 Daejeonella sp.
GGATGCTATTAATCATGATGCCCACTTTTACGGGGCACTAACCGGTGTATTATTCACCATAGTTTATTACCCTGATGTGGCTGGTTATTTTGTGAACCAGTTGACCGGTAGATAAGATACATTCCGGATTAGTTATTCTTATTAAGAAGGTAAATTAACTGAATACGAAGGCATTAGTTCATTGTTTTCATTTAAAAGGTGGCTCATCGGATTTTCAGGATCCTTCAGTATTTCGAACAACAGGATCCCCCATGGTTTCCAGAAGTTTTCCAGAACCTGTGCAAAGGTTTTATTTTGCCAGATATCAAAGAGCGGTTTATTACTCATTCCCCTTAAAGGCATTGCTTCTATAAACACAGCATCCTCTGTTGGCATTACTGTATATTCTGGCAATCGGTTGAACAGGTAATTTGAATAAAAGAATCGGGCACAGATCTCCTCGAACTGTGCTGGATGTAAAGGTTTTGTGTTGATCTTTGTCAGGATGTCTTTATGATATATCGCATTTGTACCATTATCCTGCAGGCAGGCAATGATCCCAAAATCTTTCATCGCAATAGAAAAAGTAAGAGTATTGATCTCATCTCGGTAATTGAAAAGATCCTGTTTGGCATCGATCTTAAAAACGCGAATTGACCATGGCAGATTTCCTTCAAAAACAATTGCCTGAGTCAGTGACTGAAGCATTTGGTGCAGGTTCCCGAACTTGTGGACGAGCGATTGGGAAAAAATAAATTCTTCTCCTTTCGCTTTCTGCTGAATCATGCCTATGCGTATCTCATTAAACAGGATACCATAAACCATTTTGCCAATCCATTGAAATAATTTTATTTCAGGTAATTGTATTACAGAATCATATCCTGATAAAAAAGCAGTTCTTATTTCCTTTTCCAGGGGTTCTATGGCCTCATCATAAACTTTGCTGGAGCATGGTAGTTTCATGTGACTGTAGGTCGACATGCTTTCGTCAAGAAGTTTGAAAGGCTTATCCTGAAGCTGGTACTCCTGCATAAGCCAATGAGGGAAAACCTGGATCTCCTCTTCCGTTGATTGAAGTTTTTCGCCGCTCAGAAAGCAAGATTGTTTACTGAAATTTAAACGTTCGAAAGGTTTGTAAAGTTGAACCGCCATGAATGGCAAAGGTAGTAAACCCGCTTATTTTATTTCGGGAGCTTTGGTATTTGTATCGGAATATTTTCTAAGCTCATTATCCTATGTTTCAGAATCATTATTTATAACATTAAAAGGCATTTAAATTCTCTTATCAGATAAATACAGCTTACTAAAAATTTAAAATCGTGCTTACTATTATTCCTTTATTGTTTTGAAACACATTACTTCCATTTACTTCTCTGGATAGTTGTACAATTTGATTAAGGTAACCACCTTCAATCCGTATTTTTGATGAGTAGCGATATCCTAAAAGTATTCCCAATCTGTTCTGGTCGAAAACATTTTCATTCACGTTTTCCCCAAAACCAATGAATAGCTCATTATAAACAGCTGCGTAAGGGGTATTGTCGCCAATTGTATTTCCCTTCAGCGGAACCTGTAAACGGAACATATAACGGAATCTGTTGGAATAGACAAACTGCTCTTCTTTTTCTGATAATGCATTGGAATATCTTCCAATCCATCTTTGCTCTAGCATGAAACGGTGGCTGAGTTCAAAGTTTCTGATCTTATCGCTGAGGTTTACCATTTGCCAGGATCTATGCTCAGTGAACTGTTTGCCAAAATTATTCAATGGAATATCCCCGTAATTATAGGTTTCTGCTAAAGCATAGCCTGCCCGAATACTAAATTTTGGGTTTACTGAATAGTTTATTCCTATTCGCAACAGGTTCTGCATGGGTTCTGTGATCAGATTGTCGCGCCTCCACTGGAACTCAGAATTCAGGGTCCATGTATTATTTAGTTTGATATTTGCAGAAAATGCATACCAGCCGATGGTATTTGGATCGGCTATCCTGCTGTTCTGTGAATATGAAACCAAAGCACTTGTGCAAATAAGAAGGGCAAGTAAGAGTTTTTTCATTCGCTTTTTCTTTTCAATCACAGAATTGAAATAATAAGGGATAATTTTATATACTACGCATTTTTATATTCCTTTATACATATAAAAAGGGCACCTGATATAGGCACCCTTTAATATTTTGGCTTATTTCAGGATCAATGTATCATCATAAAATTCTACCTCACCTGTTGAAATATCATGTGTTCCTCCTACGATTCCGATTTGTCCGCTTTCGATCATCTCTTTTAAAATAGGACTTCTCTCCATGATAGCTTTTACAGTTCGCTTAACATTGATGGTAGAAACCTTTTCAACAAAAACCGGATTTCCTGAATTTCTGTCGTCCTTTACGGTATCCTCATCGTCTACAGCAGGTCTTATTTTTGTTAAAAGTGCGGTAAGATTTCCCATTTCAACATGATCGCATGCTCCTTTTACTGCACCGCATTTGGTATGGCCTAAAACTACTATGATCTTTGAACCGGCTACTTTACATCCAAATTCCATGCTGCCAAGAATGTCTTCATTAATGATATTGCCTGCAATTCTGACACTGAATACATCACCTAATCCCTGATCGAAGATTAGTTCTGCTGAAGTTCTTGAATCAATACAACTCAATATAACTGCAAATGGATGCTGTCCATCAGAGGTATCATTAGCTTGCTGTAAAAGGTTGCGGTTTATTTTCAGATTATTTACAAATCGCTTATTACCATCCTTTAAAAGTTCTAGTGCTGTGTATGGAGAAATCGCTTCCTGTAATTCTTTCGTTAGTGTTTTCATAATTTTAATTTTTGATTGGTTCTATAAAATTGATGGTTTCTACTTTAATATTTTTCGTTTTGGCATTAGTTCGATAATTGACTATCAATTCAATTACATCATGTGCTATGGATTTAGATTTAGTGCAATCAATGATCACTTTAGAATCTGCAGGTATCTCATCTAAAACTTTCAATACACTGGCTTTGTTAAAGAAAGAGACTTCCTCTGCAAGCTCCAGATGATAAACCTTTTGCCCATTTTCAGTACTGGTATTTGACTGTAAATGGTGTGAATTTCTATAACTGTGACGAAGTGTGTAGAAAATTCCGAAAAGTAAACCGATAGTTATACCCTTTAGAAGGTCTGTTAATAATATGGCTACCACAGTTGCAACAAATGGGATGAATTGTTCCCAACCCAATTTATACATCTGCTTAAAAAGTTCAGGCTTAGCCAGTTTATAGCCTACCATGATTAAAATTGCCGCCAAACTAGCCAGTGGAATCATGTTCAAAAGGCCCGCAATGGTGATGGCACTAATTAACAGGAAGACGCCATGTAGGATAGCAGACATTTTTGTTTTTCCACCAAATGAAATATTTGCTGAGCTTCGAACAATTACTTGAGTAATTGGCAAACCGCCAATCATTCCCGAAAGGATATTTCCTAATCCCTGAGCTTTTAGTTCTCTGTTTGTTGGGGTAACTCTTTTGAATGGATCTATTTTATCTGTTGCCTCAACGCAGAGTAGAGTTTCCAGACTTGCCACAATAGCCATTACAATTGCAATTTTATATATTTCAGGGTTAGTCAATTGGGTAAAATCAGGAAAAGTGAATTGGGTTAAGAACTGCGAGAAATTTTCTGCAACCGGAAGTTGAACCACCTGATCGCTCGCAAGACTAAAGTTCAAGATTCCGTTTTGGAATAGATAATTCATTACAATTCCTAATATTACTACAACGATCGGTCCCTGAATCAATTGAAAGATCTTATGTTTTTTCGTTAAAACAGTGTCCCATAAGATTAAAATAGCAATGGATATCGAGGCGATCAGTATTGCTCCTGGTGTTAACCATTCAAATGCTGATGCTAATGCTGAAAAGGTATTCTCACCATCAGCCTGCAAAAACGCATCGTCACCTTCAGTGTCTTTATCATATCCTAAGGCATGTGGAATCTGCTTTAATACAATGAGGAGACCTATACCGGTTAGCATCCCCTTTATTACAGATGAAGGAAAGAAGTAGGCTATAAAACCTGCCTTGGCAAATCCCATTGCCAATTGAATGACTCCTGCTATTACTACTGCCAATAAGAAAGCAGGCCATGAACCAAGTGTTGCAATTGATGTGAGAACAATTACTGCAAGTCCGGCTGCTGGTCCGCTAACACCAAGTGCTGATCCGCTGGCCATCCCAACAATGATTCCACCAACAATACCGGCAATTATTCCCGAAAAAAGCGGTGCTCCTGATGCAAGGGCAATACCCAGACATAGCGGAACAGCCACGAAAAACACGACAATACTCGCTGGGAGGTCGCTTTTAAGTTCCTTAAACATGTTTTTTGATTCCATTTTTCTATTGTTTTTAATTTTTGATACGTCAAAGATAGTATTATTATTTTATATGATAGTAATACTATCTCATTTAATTGTAAAACTTTTATTTACTTTTGTAATCTTGAAATAATTGAAAGCAATTTGTGTTTACGATTTAGAGATCAGATCTATGGAATTACAACTTCAAATAAAGATGAATGAGAAATTGTTTGTTCGCAATCCCGAACAGACAGAATTAGGAAGGAAAATAATTGAATTCAGTATTCGTCTTATCCATGAAAATGGTTTTGAAGCCTTTACATTCAAAAAGCTTGCTGAAGTTATTGGCTCAACGGAGGCTGGTATTTACCGGTATTTTGAAAATAAGCATCGTTTACTGATTTATCTAACTGCCTGGTACTGGAGCTGGCTTGAGTTTCGGGTTACATTTCACCTGAATAATATCTCAGATCCCATCATTAAGTTGAAGAAGTTAATTCAGTTACTTGCTGCCAATGTTGTAGATGATGACGCCACAATATATGTAAATGAAAGTCTGTTGCATCAGATAGTTATTGCTGAAGGATCAAAAGCTTACCTGACCAAGCATGTTTCAGAAGATAACAAAGACAGGTTATTCAAACCCTATAAAGATCTTTGTTCTTTGATCGCTGCCATTATTCTCGAATATAATTCAGCTTATACACATCCTCGTTCCCTAGCGACCACCATAATTGAAATGGCACATTTGCAAGTGTTTTTCATGCATCATCTACCTTCACTTACAGACTTTGGTGATAGTAAGGATGAACAGCTGGTGGTTGAATTTCTAGAGGATCTTGTATTCTGCAGTATTCGTAAATAGAGGATCATTTTTCTTTACTACTTCCTGCATTTAGCCAGACCACATTCAGCTCAGACTGATGTTCTTTACCAAGAATATCTTTGTAAAGATCTGGTCTTCTGGCCTTTGTATAACGGTATCCTCCTGCCATTGTAAGTTTTTCTGGAATGAGTGTTGAACTAACCAATGAGTCATCAAAGGATCTGCATTCTGCCAGAATATCCCCAAACGGATCAATGATCATGGAACATCCATTTTTTAGCTGGTCATCATCCATTCCGATAGGGTTTGAAAAAACAGCATATATTCCATTATCATAGGCTCTTGAAGGGAGCCATTTCATCAGCCATTCTCTTCCTTTCATCCCATCAAATTCAAGACGAAGTGAGGTGGGATCATTTTCGCGGTTCTGCCATAAGCCGGGATCTACAAAGCCAGCACCTGGCCTTGTAGAAGGAGTGCACATGGTAACATGAGGCATGAATAGTACCTTAGCACCCAGTAATACTGTTGCCCGTACATTTTCAATCACATTATTATCATAGCAGATTAGTATTCCGCATTTCCATCCATGTAGATCAAATACGGTATAACTATTTCCAGGGTTTAAATGCGAATTGATAAAAGGGTGCAGCTTTCTATGTTTTGCGATGAGCCCATTTTTATCAACGCATACGTAGGCCTTAAATATCTTATCATCTTTATCTTTCTCAAAAAGTCCGGCTAGTATAGTGATATCATGCTTTTTGGCGATCTCTGATAATTTCAGGATGCTTGGTCCGTCAGGAATAATTTCTGCCACTTCAAGCATCTGATCTTTTGATAAGTGCCTTGCAAAGGTGTACCCTGTAATTGAACATTCATGGAAAGCAATGACTTTGGAACCATCGGCTGCTGCCAATCCGGCTAATTTGTCAATAACTGATAGATTATATTCTTTATCGCCGCTTTTGTTTTCAAACTGAGCGGTGGATATCTTTAACTTTTTCATCTCCTTACCTGTTCTTTTCTTTTTTCAGAAGGTTAAATTTAATCATTAGACTTTCTTCCAGGTGAGAAAGAAGGATATTTATTAATTCAAAAAAATATGGGTCAATAATCCATCTCACTATCATAAATTTCGTTATTTCGTACATTAATATATTCTTATGAAGATCAGCTATAATCCTTTTGAACTAAACCTGAAGCATCCTTTTACCATTGCCAAATTTTCGCGTACTTCTACTCCGATCATGTTGATGGAGATCAGTCATGAAGGTTATACCGGATATGGAGAGGCCTCTATGGTGCCGTACATGGGTGAGAACATTGAATCTGCTATGACTTTTATGGCTAAAGTGGATCTTTCCTGGTTAAAAGCACCTTTTGATTTTGATGAAGTGATTGCTTATTTGGATAGCATAGCTCCCGGAAATCCAAATATTAAGGCCGCTGTGGATATAGCTCTGCATGATCTTCGGGGAAAAATCGAACAAAAACCATGTTACCAATACTTCAGTTCTGATCCTTTAAATATGCCTCCTACTTCCTATACACTTGGAATAGATACACCTGAAGTGCTCTTGCAAAAAATCAAAGAAGGCGAAAATTGTCATATCATTAAGGTGAAACTTGGAAGAGATAATGATAAGGAGTTGATCAACACCATTCGATCGGCAAGCAATAAACCATTATATGTTGACGCTAATCAGGGATGGACAGATAGGCAACAGGGCCTGGATATGGTATTCTGGTTGCATGAGCAGGGAGTGGTATTAATTGAGCAGCCGATGGCTAAAGAGGATATTGATTCCAATGCCTGGATCACTGAACGAAGTCCGATTGCCATAGTTGGGGATGAATCTGTTCAACGATTTGCTGATGTACAAAAAGCGCAGGGTGTTTATCATGCCATCAATATGAAGCTGATGAAAAGCGCCGGTATGCATGAAGGCTATCGAATGGTCATGAAAGCAAAGGAGCTCGGTTTGAAAACCATGATCGGCTGTATGAGTGAAACCAGTTGTGGCACCCTAGCTGCAGCAGCTTTAGCACCACTTTGCGACTGGGCTGATCTTGACGGACCATTCTTAACCAGTAACAACCCATATAAAGATCCTGAATTTAAGGATGGGAAATGGGTGCTGTCTGACTTGGCGGGATTGGGACTAAAAAATCTTAATAAATAAGATCTTATTTTCCTTTATTGGTCAGGCTTCTTACGCTTTTTACCAGCCTGAACTTAAGGTAGATCAGCATAGCTAATGGTGGAATTCCGGCGAACAGGTATAAATAATATTTGTTTTTGAACGACCAGGCCAGAGAAATAACAACAACAATAATTGCTACGTTCAGGAAAATATTTAAAAGGATTTTTTTAAGCATATCGGATTAATAAACCGGCATATCAGGTTCAAATTCTGCCTTCCATGCAAGAATACCGCCCTTTAAATTATAAAGATTAGTATAGCCTAATTGTTGTTCCAGCTGATTCAGGGCAGCTGCACTTCTTGCACCGCTACGACATTGCATGATCACAGGCTTATCCTTACTTATTTTTGATGCTTCAAGTATAACTCCAGCAAGCGGAATGTTTTCCCCATTCAAATTAGACATTTCATATTCAAAAGTCTCACGTACATCAATCAATTGGAAATCTTCCTTATTGTCGATCATCTTCTTAAGTTCAAGTACTGTTATTTCCTTCATACTGATTTTAAATATGATGTAAAGGTACGGTTTTCTGTAATTAATAATAAATATCAGATCTGCTAAACTATAATTTTGACGCTGCGACAAGCCTTATTAGGGGGCTATGTCATGTATTTCGTTTTGTACGGGAAGTCTAGATGCTATTCTTTACGGAATGATCTAGTGAATGCCAAGTTCAATATTGACCGGTAGCTGGATCAGTAGGTTCTTTATCCAATACATTTTTTTTAACTTCATCCCGCCAATTAAACTGATTAATGAAGACAAGTCTATTTCTACTTTTATTTTTATTTGCTACTCTGAACCTATCCGCTCAGAAACCGAAACAAATCATTAAAGAGGCTGATGTTGCCCGGATCATTAAAACACTTTCTTCTGATGAAATGGAAGGCAGAGGTACTTTTACTCCGGGTATTGACAAGGCTGCGAAGTTTATTGAAAATGAGTTTAAGCAGATCGGACTAAAACCCTTGAGTGGTGATAATGATTTCAGACAGGATTTTATTGTGAAGCGAATCAAGGCGGGAGAAATAAGCGCCACAATAAATGGAAAGCTTGTTGATCAGCAAAATGTATTGGCAATTTCAGACTTGCTTTCCTTAAAATTTAATAATACTTCAGGGAATACCATTATTCGTATTGCTGCTGAAGATCCATTCATTCAGCGATACAGGGAAATTTCTGCCATGAAAACGGAGGTTTTGGTTCTGGTTGATAATAAACATGCTGCCATATTTAAACGGCTGAAAGACAATTCATCCCGAGGGCGGATCGTTGAAAAAGTAAAGGAATCAGGTGCTGCAGTTTTTGTGCTCGGCGAAACTGATGCAAGTACATACAGTGTCAGTGCATCTAATATTATTGAGGAGCTTCCTCTGTTTAACGTTGCAGGAATGATTCCTGGAAAATCGAAAGAAAAGGAATTGGTCTTGATCTCTGCTCATTACGATCATCTTGGTATTGTAAAGTCGGTTGAAGGTGATTCTATTGCGAATGGTGCGGATGATGATGCTTCTGGAACAACTGCTGTGATCTCTCTGGCAAAATACTATAAGAAATTAAACAATAATGAGCGTACGTTGATATTTGTTGCCTTCACTGCAGAAGAAGTTGGAGGTTTTGGTGCCCGTCATTTTTCATCCCTTTTGAATCCGGATGATGTTGTGGCCATGTTTAATATTGAGATGATTGGTAAGGAATCTAAATTTGGAAAAAATGCGGCATTTATTACTGGATACGAAAGATCAGACTTTGGAGAAATACTGCAGAAAAATCTGGAAGGAACTGATTTTAAATTTCATCCTGATCCTTATCCTACGCAAAATTTATTTTATCGCAGTGATAATGCAACACTTGCAGCCTTGGGAGTTCCGGCACATACTATCTCAACCGATGAGATCGATATAGATAAGTTCCATCATACTGTAAATGATGAATTTGAAACACTTGCAGTATCCAATATCTGGGCAACAATAAAGGCTATTGCCTTAAGTGCAAGAAGTATTGTTGCTGGAATTGATACACCGAAGAGGATTCCTAAATTGAATTAGTGATCCTGATCCTGATCCTGATTTTCATCAGGAGGACTGTATAGCGTCTAAAAAATAAATTTCAATCTAAAATCCAATGTCATCCCGAAACCTGCCCTTCAGCAGGTGAGGGACCTTCGTTTTCTTAGGACAATTTTATTTTCATAGCAGCTAAGTTCCTTCACGTTGTTCAGGATGACACGTGCATAGCGCCTAAAAAATAAATTTCAATCTAAAAGCGATGTCATCCCTGCTACCGTCAGGCAGGCCGAAACCTGCCCTTCAGTAGGTGAGGGACCTTCGTGTAGCTAACAATGCCATTCCCACAATCAAATCTACCGCTCAATAGATTTTTTTTTTCGTTCGTATGAATCTGGATAAATTTATTTGTGTGGAATTACAACTACTATGTTTACATAACTACCAATCCAGATAGAACTGTACTTTATGTTGGAGTAACAAACGATATCGAAAGAAGGCTTTTTGAGCATCGTGAAAACAGAGGGAAACAGAAAACTTTTGCTGGAAGGTATTTTTGTTATAATCTTATTTGGCTTGAACACTTTTTTGATATTAATGAAGCTATTATGCGGGAAAAAGAGATCAAAGGTTGGAGAAGAGAAAAAAAAGAGCTCTTAATTACTAAATCTAATCCTGATTGGAAAACAATTAAATTGTAAAGAAATCAATTTCACGTGCTCAGCGCCCAAAAAAAATTTCAATCTTAAAGCGATGTCATCCCGAAACCTGCCCTTCAGCAGGTGAGGGACCTTCGTTTTCTTAGCACAATTTTGCTATGGGTATAGGTATAAAAAGCTCTCGCAAAGACGCTTTGTATAAAGGATAAAGAAATTTGTTTAGGGATACAACTAAGTTCCTTCACTCTGTTCAGGATGACAGGTGCACAGCGCCAAAAAAAATATTTCAATCTAAAATCCAATGTCATCCCGAAACCTGCCCTTCAGTAGGTGAGGGACCTTCGTAGTTTTTGGCACAATTTTGATTTCCTAATAGCTAAGTTCCTTCACTCTGTTCAGGATGACAGGTGCACAGCGCTATAAAAATATCAATTTCAATCTTAAAGCGATGTCATCCCGAAACCTGCCCTTCAGCAGGTGAGGGACCTTCCTTAAATCGAAATCAAATTTCTTTTCTAACAATTATTTCCTTGCCTATATTCAGCACAGTAAAATTAATACTCACCATTCTGATTTTCATCATAATGACTGGCTTACAATTTTTTCCTCATCACATAATCATTCAATACAAAATGATGGTAATGGATATCTACCGTCTGATAAATTTCAAAACCAATCTTCCTGTAAAAGTGATGCGCCGGATTGCCTCTGTTTACATTCAGTTCAAGGATATTTCCTCCCTTTGTTTTGGCCAGCGTTGAAACCTGTTCTATTAATTTCCTTCCTGTTCCGCGACCCTGCTCTGTTGGCAAAACATAGAGCTTATGTAGCTTAAAGACCTGCTTATCCGTATCAGTCTGAGAATATCCCGCAAAAGCAAGTGGAAGATTTTCACTTTCAGCTATCAGGAACTCAATCCCTGAACGCATTTGTTTCATTAAGCTTTCTGCCGAATACATATCATTTAGCATAAAACTGATCTGCTCATCAGAAATAATATTCCGGTAGCTTGGCCACCATATTTTTTCCGCAAGTTCACTGATCGCTGGAATGTCAGATTCTGCCGCTTGCCTGATAATCATACTATATAGATTCTGAAATAAAAATAAATGGCTGATCAAAAATCAGGGAATAGAAACCGTCTTTCTCTGTTTCCATAATATGATCTTCCACTTTTTTTAATCCACTGGTATGCAGGTTATGAACCTCATGAAGTAGTTGTATCTCTTCACCGGCAGGTTGCCATTTACTAAAACCAGATCGTACTGGAAATATTTTTTTATCACCAATAAAGATCACAATATCCAAATCATCCACAAAAAGGACATAATCTTTCAATAAAAACTGATTGGCAATAATATTCACAGCAGGATATTGCTCACCTACAAGAAATTTTAGGGCATCTTCAAGTGGTTCATTTTCCGTAAGGATGAGCCTGGTACTTTCCTGTGTATTAAAATGAGGATCTTTTGTTACCACTGCATCGACCTTAAAGGCCATTGAATCAACGAGTTCATAAATAGCTTCATGAACGATTACCGTTGGGCTCCATTCCAGTATCTGTCCCAGATTTTCATTCTCAAAACCATCAAGGCTTATGATCAGTAAAGCGGGCTCCTGTTTTTCGCGAACTACGTGATGTGATGACATGGATCAAACTTAGATATTTTTTGAAAAAAAGAGGAAAGAACGATGAAGAAAGAACCAGGAGCCAAGACCCGATAGCTATCGGGTCAAGACAAATCCAGTTCGTATTGCGGTTATTGGTTGAATTGTCTGTTTTCGGGATATTAATTAATTTGAACTCGAAATAACATTTTAAAAACCACATAGAAACATAGCATTTTATAGCTTCTAAACTATATTTTAAACATAGATAGTCTTGAAGCTTCGCTTCAATTTATGTGATTTATATGCTATATTTCCTTTAAAGCATAATATATTCAATCTATGTGGTTAAATATTAATCTTTAGATATTTATATATCGAACTCAATTAATTTAATCCTTACTCTTTGAACCTTGCTCCATTTTAATAGATTTTTTTGTAAAATTCTCTGATCATTATTCCCGGTGAATCTGAAGAGTTTATGGCTGCAGAAACTGCCATTCCATAAATTCCGGTGTTTAATAAAGCTTGGATATCTTCAAAAGCAATGCCTCCTACAGCTATCAAAGGTAAATTTATTCCAAGTTCTGTCATTTTATCAGCAATTTCCCTGTATCCGTCAATTCCCAGGAGTGGATAATCATTAGGTTTGGTTATTGTTATTGAGAATGGACCGCATCCTGCATAATCTACCGCCCCGGAAGCATATATCCTTTGAATATCTTCAATGGTATTGGCAGAAGCTCCCAGTGTTTTTTCATCGCTGATTATTTCACGGATAGCAGAAAAGTCGGCATTCATATCTTCAATATGTACTCCCTGTGCATCTACCTGGTTGAGCAAGTGATAATGATCTGTAAGGATTAGCGTGGCCCCCCAATCATCACAAATAGAGGCTATTTGATGTATTTCTTGGATAAGATTTTCATCAGACTTCGAAAAACAACGATATTGAATCCAGTTTGCCCCTGCTTTACAGGCAATTTCTGCCTGTTCAATATGAGTCCGATGCGGAAGATCCTGCGTTAGATAATGGAATTTGGAGATGTATTTTTTCATATGTAAATATTCCCGGATCAATCCCGGGATTAAAATTTCAAGCTCAATGAAAGTAGAAAATTTCGGGTTGCCTGGGGATAATAAAAATTCTCAGTTGTAAAATTTCCTCCATACATGTAGCTGAAGGTATACCCGTTAGCTTCATACAGTTCAGAGAAAATATTGTTAGCCAAAAGTGTCAATCCGATATTTTTCAATCCTTTGAATGAGGTATTATATCTTAAACGAAGGTCGTTCACAAAGAAAGCATCCAGTTTGCGTTGCGAATTAGATGTATTGTCAAGGTATTGATCAGATACATATTTGCTGAGTAAGGCTATTTCTGTTTTTTTGAATGGAAGAAAACTGAATTCACTGGAGCTTGTAAATGTTGGCGAAAAGGCAAGATCAGTGTTCTTGTAATTACTTATGATTTGTCCGCCCTTGTCATAATCATCTGAATACTCAGTGAAATTTTTGATTTTGTTATCGCTTAAGGATGCGGTTAAATTCCATGAAAAACGATTGTTTATCTGGATTTTAGTATCCATTTCTAATCCGTATCGATAGCTTTTTTCAACATTCTGACGGATATACTCAC
>JBIIWE010000312.1:0-3928 GCA_044339075.1 Daejeonella sp.
TACCATCATTAGATAATGTGTTTAAGGTTGATTTAACTGCTCCGCTTGTAGGAAGTTACCAGGAATTTATCTGGGCCGGATTAATTAAAGACAAACTTTGGTTTGAATATGGCGATTCTGGAGGTCCTATGGGACCTGCAACATTTTGGAGTTTCCTTATGGAAAAAAGAAGAGAACCAAGATTGAGCTGGTTCTATAATTTCATGAAGAAGGAGGAAAATTATGAAGATGTAATTTTCAATACCAAAGGAATTCCAGAGGATAGTCCATTTGATGAAAACCCAGTTAAAATATTCCGTGAAGTTGGTACTACGGTATTCAAAAGCGGATGGGAGAAAGATGATTTTTCATTTGTGATGCGTTCAGGTGCATTTTATAATCATCAGCATATTGATCAGGGAAGTTTCTGGCTTGCTGATAAAGGAGTGATCTTTATTGAAGAACGTCATTTAAAAAATTCTACCTACTATGATGACCCAATTTATCAGTCGAAATTAATCCAGCCTATCGGACATTCAACGATTTTGATTAACGATAATGAGCAGAGCCAACGCACCGGTGATCATCTTTACCATGCACCTGGTTTCAATGATCATGCCTATATCGCTAATTTTCTGGATGGAAAGGATGCTGCTTTTTCAGCCGGTAATATAGGTGAATTGTATTTTGATAAAGTTAAAGATCTTAGCAGAAATGTTCTTTTTATTAAACCAAGAACAATCTTGATGCTTGATACAGCAGTTCCGTCTGATGAAGATGCAAAAGTTACATTATTGTATCAAACCGCTGAACTTGAAACTATCAAAGCAGGAAAGGATGTTTCCAATATCACGAAGAAAGGAGTAACACTGAATATTATGCACCTCGCTCCAAAAGCTGTTGAAACCAAAGCTGTTGAAACTCCTCATTACTTGTATACTCTTCAGCGTGTGGCCCACTTGAAGAAAGAAGGAATGCTTACTGTTTCAGCAAGCACAAAGAACAAACAGCCCCTGGTTATTGCTAACCTTTTAACTACTGATGGAAGTGATGGGGTTTCTGAAGTGAATACTGAAGAGGGTCTTGGATTTGTTAGCGGAGTAGCTTCTGGCAAAAAGTTTGCTTTCAGTACAAAACCTGGTAATGTTTATCAGACAGCAGGAATGGTGACAGATGCTGCTGCAATTACATGGTCAGATGACAGGATTTTCCTAGCCCTTGCTACAACATTCAAGAGCAATGATGGTTCAAAGGCAATAAGTTCAAGTATTCCTGTGAGCCTGGAAATTTCTCCAGATGGGATAAAATACGGCAGTAATGCTCCTTCTAACTTGATTATTTCATCTGCAGCAAAACCTAAAATAGTATGGTTAAATGGAAAGGTAGTCAGTAATTTTACTTATGACAGTGCTAAAAAGCAAGTGTCAATTCAGATTCCGGTTGGAGAGGGATTGATTAAGGTTAATTAATTTTGTTATCAGTTAACAGTTAACAGTTAACAGATAACAGACAACAGACAACAGTCAACCAAGAAAATGGTAGAATTCTCATTAAATAATAAAGTAATAGTAGTAACCGGAGGCACCGGAATCTTGGGTAATTCATTTATCAATGGAATTGTCAAATCTGGTGGTGCAGTAGGTATTTTGGGAAGAAATAAAGATGTTGCCAACGAACGTGCAGATGCAATAAATAAGAATGGTGGTCGTGCAATCGCTCTTATTGCAGATGCAATGAATGAAGCTCAGCTAATCGATGCAAAGAACAAAATTTTGGATACTTTTGGAAGAATCGATGGTTTAGTGAATGGTGCAGGGGGTAATCAGCCTGAAGGAGTATTAATGCCTGACCAGGATATTTTCAAAATGAACCTGGAGGGAATGAAGAAAGTAATGGATCTGAATACTTGGGGGACTTTAATCCCATCTCAAATATTTGGTGAGGCTATTGCTCAAACCGCAGAAAGAGGTAGTATCGTAAATATCTCATCCATGAATTCAAAACGTGCTATTACGCGTGTTTTGGGATATAATATGGGAAAGGCAGCGGTTGATTGTTATAATCAATGGTTTGCAGTAGAGCTTGCCAACAGATACGGCGACCGTATCCGGATGAATGCACTAGCACCGGGTTTTTTCTTGACAGAACAGAATAGAAATCTGCTGACTAAACCTGATGGGACATTTACGGAACGTGGAGAAAAGGTGATAAGAAATACTCCGTTTAAGAGATTTGGTCACCCAGATGAACTGCAAGGAGCTCTTGTTTGGTTATTAAGTGATGCATCTAAGTTCGTAACCGGTTCAATGATCTGTGTAGATGGTGGTTTTTCAATATTTGGAGGAGTTTAATGAATACAACTAGTAATATTACCGGAAGGTACGGAATGCAGCAAACCATGCGCTGGTATGGCCCGAAAGACCCTGTCAGCTTATCTGATATACTACAGGCTGGTTGTTCAGGAATTGTAACGGCATTACATCATATTCCTAATGGAGAAGTATGGCCGATTGTGGAAATAGAAAAGAGAAGGTCAGAGGTTGCAGATGCAGGAATGGTCTGGAGCGTGGTAGAAAGTGTTCCGGTTCATGAAAGTATCAAAACTCAAAAAGGAGATTTTCAAAAGTATATTGAAAACTACAAGCAAAGCATCAAGAATTTAGCCTCTTGTGGTATAAAAATTATCACATATAATTTTATGCCGGTTCTGGACTGGACCCGAACAGATCTGGCCTATACAGTTGAAGACGGATCAAAGGCACTTCGGTTTGAAAAGGCAGCCTTCATGGCCTTCGATCTTTTTATTTTGAAACGTCCGAGTGCTGAAAAGGATTACTCAATAGAAGAGATAGCCCGTGCAAAAAATCGATTCAGCGAAATGTCTGAGGAGGAAAAACAATTACTGACTCGTAATGTCATTGCAGGATTACCCGGAAGTGAAGCGAGTTTTACAATTGCTCAATTTCAACAAGCCTTGGATACGTATCAGGGTGTTGATGCTGCTCAACTCAGAAAAAACCTGATTTTCTTCTTGAAAGAAATCATACCTGTGGCAGATGAAAGTGGTGTAAAGATGGTTATCCACCCCGATGATCCGCCTTATGCTATTCTGGGTCTACCTAGAGTACTTAGTACTGCTGCTGATTTTACTGCACTTACCGATGCTGTTCCTTCACTTTCCAATGGTCTATGCTTTTGCACAGGTTCCTTTGGTGTCCGGCCCGATAATGATCTTCCTGCTATGGTTGAGCAATTTGCCGACCGTATAAATTTTGTTCATCTTAGAAGCACACGCAGGAATGAATTAGGTGATTTTTACGAAGACAATCATTTGGATGGTGATGTAGATATGTATAGCGTGGTTAAGCAACTGGTTAAGATCTCACAATCCAGAAATATTTCTATTCCAATGCGGCCAGATCATGGACATCAGATGCTCGATGATCTCAAAAAGAAAACCAATCCTGGTTATTCAGCTATTGGCCGGCTTAGAGGATTGGCAGAATTGAGGGGACTAGAATATGGGATTATTAGGAGTGAGAAGTAAGATTCATTCCTAATACACCATTTTCTTCTGGAAATCATCCCGACGCAGGAGGGATCCATCCACTGTAAAAAAGCTTATTTTCCTTTAATTTCCCATTTTATATTTATTTAATTATAATAAGTTATTAAACAAATGCTATTTAAAGATTAAATTCATTTAAAATAGTCAATCGTGTTTACTTCATAAGGCCTTGTGCCTGAAAATTTATAATATTTAACTATGCATTTATCTATTCGATTCTTTTGTTTTCTTTTTTTGTTTCTGGCTTCCTCAGGTTTTTCAAACGCTCAGGATAATCGGAAATTTAAGATCTTTCAGTTTCCGGCAAATAAGATCCCAACTATAGATGGGAAAGCCGATGATTGGAAAATTGTCGATCCTTTATACAATATTGGCATGGAT
>JBIIWE010000313.1:0-3922 GCA_044339075.1 Daejeonella sp.
GGTGCTATTAAAAAAGCTCAAATAAACACGAGCTATGGCAAGATCAGGTGATACCCTTACCTTAGTAATGGTCACCATTATATTAGGCAGAAAATTCATTCCTTCTCTCTGAAATATTTCAGCGAGATCTTTTTGAATAACTCCTGCGAACTTTTGTTGACGTTTTGATTCCATAAAATGGGGAAAATAGTTAGCGTGATTTACAAATTAACTAAAATTAGATGTGAATGTATATTCAGGTTTTAAAGATGACCCCAATTCAATAAAAAGAAGAACTGTATCAATCTTTTATACATTCAGTATAATCGTTAAAATTATTAATAGAGTAATTTATCGTATGGATACCGTTTTGTATGAATCGCCTTTACATTTTCATACAAAACAGACCTGAATTCCTCTACATTTTCTTTATTAAGTGCTGAGATAAAAATTGCAGGATTCCGATCCTTGCTCATCCAGCTATTTTTAAAATCAGCCAGGCTCATTGGCGGATGTTCCTCCTGCGGGTCATAATCAGCCGGCTTATAGGCATCAATTTTATTAAAAACGGTGATTATTTCTTTATCTATAGCACCCATTTCTTTAAGTGTCTCATTAACCGTATTGATCTGATCTTCAAAATTAGGGTGGGATATATCCACAACATGGACCAGGACATCTGCTTCACGCACTTCATCCAATGTAGATTTAAAACATTCAATTAGATGATGTGGAAGTTTGCGGATAAAACCAACTGTATCAGATAGCAGGAAGGGTAAATTTTCAATCACAACTTTTCTAACTGTGGTATCAAGAGTAGCAAAAAGTTTATTTTCAGCAAAAACCTCAGATTTTGAGATCATATTCATGATGGTTGACTTCCCAACGTTCGTATAGCCCACAAGGGATACCCTGATCAACTGACTCCTGTTTTTGCGCTGAGTTTCATTTTGCTTATCAATTTCTTTCAGCCGTTCCTTTAGAACTGAAATTTTATTGAGGATCAAGCGACGGTCAGTCTCGATTTGGCTTTCTCCAGGTCCACGCATTCCAATTCCACCCTTTTGACGTTCGAGGTGAGTCCATAAACGTGTTAATCTAGGTAATAGATACTGAAGTTGTGCAAGTTCAACCTGTGTTTTTGCTTGTGATGTTTGTGCTCTTCTGGCAAAAATATCAAGGATCAGGTTGCTCCTATCAAGAATCTTTACCTGAAGTTCATTTTCAATATTTCTCAGTTGTGAAGGAGAAAGCTCGTCGTCAAAAATGACCATATCGATCTCTTCCGACTTCACATAAGCGTTTATTTCTTCCAGCTTTCCAGTACCAACGAATGTTGCTCTATCAGGACGCTGCATCCTTTGCGTAAATGCCTTTTGGGTATCACCACCGGCAGTTTCAACCAGAAATTTTAATTCATCCAGATATTCCCGGGTTTGTTCTTCAGATTCACCTGGTTTAATTATCCCAACAAGAACTGCTCTTTCCGGTTTTACTGTGGTATCATGAAATTTTAGTCTAGGCATCTATTAATATTAACAAAGTACAAAGATACTGGTTTGTAACGGTCAAATTGATCTTCCCCTGTCAGAATATCCAAGAAACGGTTTCATAAAAACCAGTGCTTATATTTGAGATACAAACTCATTCATTGCCTTCCCTGGATCCACTTCTTTCATAAAATTCTCTCCAATCAGAAAGCCATTAAACCCCGCTCTTTTTAAATCAGCAATTTTTTTAGGATCACTTATTCCACTTTCCGAGATTTTCAGAAATTCAGAAGGGATATGATCAACAAGATCATAAGAATGCTGAATTGAAACAGAGAAATCACCCAAATTCCGGTTATTCACTCCAACCGCATCAAGATCTTCACAAAGACTACGATTTAATTCGTCAAGATTATGAACTTCAAGCAATACATTCATACCCAATGATTTGGCGAGTTTTGAAAGATCTTTAATTTCATTAGGACTTAATATAGAAGCAATAAGCAGGATAATATCTGCACCCAGAGCCTTTGCTTCAATAACCTGAAATTCATCCAGCATAAAGTCTTTCCTTAATAAAGGAATAGTATTGACTTTCCTTGCAGCAATAAGATCACTATTATTTCCTCCAAAAAAACTCTCGTCAGTTAAAACAGAAAGTGCAGATGCACCCGCTGCAGCATAGCCATTTGTAACCTCTTGTACACTCAGTTTATCATTAATTATCCCCTTTGAAGGAGATTTACGTTTAAATTCTGCGATAATACCTGTAAGAGCTGGATTTAAAATGAAATCACGCAAAGAAAAGCACTCTCTTGTAAAAAACTCACTTTGCTCAAGTTTAAACAGAGGAGATTCTAGCTTTGAAAGTGCTATTTCCACTCTTTTCTTTTCAACTATCCTATCAAGGATATTTCCCGGGGCACTTTGTGAAGATTTCATATCGTTTTATTCCTATTAATTTGCATTCTGAAACTTAAGTCAACCAATTCGTGATTAGCAATTTACCATGTTCGGTCAGTACAGATTCCGGATGAAACTGAACTCCCCTAACATCAAGAGTTTGATGTCTTAAAGCCATAATTACGCCTTCAGAGTCAACTGCAGTTACTTTGATCGCCTCAGGAACCTTGTCATTGCGCACCGCCCATGAATGGTAGCGGCCTACATTGAAATTTGTTGGGCAATTAAAGAAAAGCCTTTCCTGATCATCGATAACAGTGATCTCCGTAGCCCTTCCATGAACCGGACGGGTAAGATTATATAACTCACCTCCAAAAACCTCTGCAATTGCCTGTAAGCCAAGGCATATACCAAGTATACTCTTGCTTTCTGAATACGTACGAATCACATCAAGCAATAATCCTGATTCGGATGGAATACCAGGGCCAGGTGAAAGAAGTATCTTATCAAAGGCATCGACATCAGTCAGCTGAAACTTATCATTTCGCCAAACGGTGGCTTCATGGCCAGTTTCATTTAGCAGATGTACCAGGTTAAAGGTAAATGAGTCGTAATTATCTATTACTAATATGTTCATATTCTATTGTTTCAATTAAAACTAAATATTATTGAGGTAGGAAGCAGGAAGTATGAGGTCGGAGGTATGAAGTCGGAGGTCAGACAACAGACAACAGACAACAGACAACAGACATCAGACATCAGACAACAGACAACAGACATCAGACATCAGACTTCAGACTTCAGTCCTCTCATATCTCCCCAGCCATCTCCAAAGCCTTCCTTAAAGCCATGATCTTGTTATTTACTTCATTCAACTCGCTTTCTGGATCAGAATCTGCAACAATACCTGCTCCTGCCTGATAATGAAGCACATTATTCTGACTCATGAATGAGCGGATCATAATGGCATGATTAAATTCGCCATTAAAACCCATATAGCCGATTGCTCCACTATAAAAACCCCGTTTTTGATTTTCAAACCTGTCAATCAGCTGCATTGCCATATATTTTGGCGCACCGCTAAGAGTTCCTGCCGGATATGTGTCGCCAACGACGTCAAAAGGATCAACTGAATCCTGCAATTGCCCGGTTACCTTAGAAACCATATGAATCAAGTGAGAGTAATACTGAATCTCTTTAAAGGATCTAACTTCCACCTTATCACAATGCCTGCTCAGATCATTCCTGGCAAGATCAACTAACATTACATGTTCTGCATTCTCTTTCACATCCTTTTTCAGATTCTCTGCTAATTCTGCATCTAAAAGATCGTTGCCAGTTCTTTTAAATGTTCCGGCAATTGGGTAAATAGTTGCCTGATTGTTTTTTATTGTAATTTGAGCCTCGGGTGAAGATCCAAAAAGTTTAAAATCACCGTAATCAAAATAAAATAGATAAGGTGAAGGGTTGATTGATCGTAAAGAGCGGTAAACATTAAATTCATCCCCTAAAAATGGTATGGAAAATGCACGCGAAGGAACACTTTGTAA
>JBIIWE010000314.1:0-3912 GCA_044339075.1 Daejeonella sp.
GAACCGGATGCCAGTAATCTGCATTTACCTCCGAACGGCCTTCAACTTCCTGTGCCGGACATGCAACGTCAATACTCATTGCAATCAGCTTTCCTGCCTTATTCCAGAAGAAAAGGGAATTAATGTCGTGATCTTCATAACCTTCTAGGTTACGAAACTCAGGGCCATTGGTTTTACCATACATTGCTGTGGTGTTGTTCGCATAAGATGCACGACGGTTGTAGGGTACTGCGACTCTGTTAAGTCCCCAGCTTACACTGCCAGGGCTACGGCTATTCCAGGCTTTAACAATTGCATCGGCCACATTCTTTACGAAGAGAACCCTGTAAGCACTGACCGGAGTTACACCATCCCGGGGTATCTGATATAAAAACGAGGACTCATCTATATTATCTTCCAAAACCGGTGCAGTATGGGTATGTGTCGCATTCAGAATAATCTTACTACCGTCGAAGCCTGGTATCTGTTTTGATACTTCTATCCGAATCATTGAAAGTAATGGTGTAGGGATATAAACGAGGTCGCAGGAAACGAAAATAACCGCATCAAGTGATTTTGTACCTTCTCTTGATTCCAGGGCTATTACATTGGCAGTTAGAGGAGTGGCGGCGGTATGCGCAATCCGAAGATTAAACTGACCCATTAAAGCCACTGGAAGGGTGGGACTGATATTTGCCTCAGACTTCCCAATGTATATTTCGGATGCATATGAATTTAAAGAGCAACATAAGGTAAGCGCTATTAAAAGCATCGATAAGGAAGTGATGTTAGGTTTGAAAAAGGATTGGAGAGTAAATTCCGAATGGTAGAATTTAGGAACCTGAGTTTCTTCAGGATTTAGATTAGGATAACTTCTTAAAAGTTGCATATTCTTAAATGCTTAGTATTATTTAACAGATTGTTCATTAGATTTCTAAAAGCTTAATTTACCCCTTCTGTCCCTTTATATATTTAGCAACAGTTCCAACCGGTGCAATCCAAATTCCGTTTGCCGGATTTTGAGCATATTCAATCAGCTTTTTCAGCATGCTTAATCTGGTGGTTTGATTTCCGGATCCACCCATTTCATGGCCGGCAAGAACTAGCCAGGCGCCAGACTTTTTTGCATTTTCGATCAGTGGTAAAATTTGATCAAAATCTTTACCATCCATTTCCATCCCTGTTAACTGGGCAAGATCACAGAATTGAGGAGCATTTGGACCTTCATCCAACCAGCCTCTGCCACTGAGAAATAGTTTTGATACAACAGGAACGTAGCTTTTTGTGTTTTCCCCTCTGCCGATATAGGTTTGTCCGCAAGGATAAGCAAAAACCTCAGCCTCAACTCCAAGTAATTCCTTGATGTCCTTATTGGCCAGAATTAATTCATTCCGCATTTTTTTCAGTGTATAATTCTCAATTGCCTTTTGTCTCGACCATGGGAAATTACCGGTACAAGGATGGTTGAAAGAATGATTCCCTATTTCATGACCACTGGCAACCGCTTTCTTCCAGCCTTCAAGTCTTTGTTTGACAGAATTTGGAACCACATAGAACGTGCCTTTAACTCCATATTGATCGAGCAGTGCTGTTCCTGCATCTACCTGACTTGCACGGGCATCATCAAAACTTAAACTGATTGCTATTTGCTTTCCCTCAGGCCATGCAAATGTTGATTCAACTTGTTGAGCAAATAGTATTTCACCAGAAAGAAAAATAGAGAACACGATTAGAAATAAATTCTTATTTGAAGAAATTATATTTCTTTTTAAGATTGTCGGGAATGATTTCATATGAGGTTCAGATTGATTTCTATTAATTGTTTTGATTTCTTAGCAATCTAATTGACTTTATTATATAATCCCTCGAAATATTTCTTACCTGCGATCACCTCAGCCAGGTTATTTTCCATTTTGTGCTCACATTCAACATGAATTACACCCTTAAAACGCTGACGTTTTAATTCATCAATTATAGCGGGGAAATTAATTACACCTTTTCCAATAATTACATCATTTGCTTCCGGGTTATTAGATTGATGAATGTCTTTAAGATGCACTCCAAGTATATTCCCCTCCAGTTTTTTAAGACATTCTGCAGGATTTAATCCGCTTCTTTCCCAATGTCCCAGATCAGCACATACGCCAAAATTGGGATGGTCTTTCATTGCGGCGATTACAGAATCAGGATGCCAGTATTGGCTTTTTCCTTTCGCGTGCTCATGAATGGCTATTTTGATTTTATATATTCCTGCTAGACTATCAAGCATATCCCATGATTTCTTTTCAGGTTCACATACCAGGTGTTGCATATTCATTTCTTTAGCCAGCTCAAAATAATGCTTCCAATCAGCTTCATTTTTAGCACCACTAACATACATGGATTGCATTTTAAGATTTTTTTTACTGAGCATTTCCTTCATTTTGAGGATGTCTTCTTTTGTTGTCGAAGCCATCGTTTTGCCATTGAAGTCCTTCCCCAGATTATGGAAAGAAAAACCTTCTACATAATTAACTCCGGCACTTTCTGCCCTATTAAGAGCATCAGCGAATGAAAAGCGGTTGAAAGAATACAAGGCTACTCCCATATTCCATTTTGCATTTTGAACCTCCGCTTTCTTTGAACTTTCCACAAATCCAATTAATAAAACAGAGAGAAAGCATAAATAACAGAGATTATTTTTTAAGGTTTGCATTTTATATAAATTTTGAAGATGAATGTTTATTTGCTTTTAACCAGACTTAATTTAATTTCGCGGAGGTCTAACATCCCGGCGTCTACATTAGGTTTATTGGATTTGAAAACGATCTTCTGTTTTCCCGGTTTAAGTTTGATTGTACCTACGTTTTTTGACTTGAAAATTTCCCAGGAACCGCTGCGGTCAATAGTTCCGATCAGTTTTTGTTTACCGGCTTCGAGCAGAAACTCATTTCCGGCTGTATCATCAGAAACCGACCACACCAGTTCGGCATTGTATTCCCCTTCAAGCTCAACCTCAACATCCCACTCAATCCTGTCTAAGTTAGTAAACCATCCAAAAGCCCACCACTCAGGCATATATTTAATTTTCGGTCCAATTCCCTTTCCTTTTTGGGCAGTTAGTCTGAGCATGCCATCGGTTTCTGTTTTCACGATTGTGGGTCTGTTTGCTGATTGTGGCTGGAAGGAGGGTGTGCTCTTCATTTCTCCCTCCAGATAGCCTAGGACAGCTTCTTTTAAATGTTTCTCCACAACAGGTGTGTAGGGTGAAACGGTTTCGATTTCATATCCTCCATGCTTCCATTCTTTTTCTGTGGGCAGATATCCGAGCCAGCCATTCGTATAACCAAAGAAAAATGTAAAGGGAAACGGAGAGCGATCCCGAATCTCGTTTGAGATCTCACAAAATAATTCAACCGGCAAACTCCATATAGCCACATCTTCATTGATCTTCAGGAACCTTGCTGGTAGCAGCACCATATGGTCTCCATTAGCTAAGGTCTGGGTATATCTCGACAAATCCTTAGGCCAGCTTAAATTGGGCTTCCTCGGGGTTTCTATGATTAGGGATCCAGTAAATAACTTAATATCAGACCGACTGGATACAATTTCTTTATTAGCAGATAGAATCTTGTCTCCTAAGAGTACCTTGAACTGACTCAGATGTCCTGCTTTAGGATTTGGATAGACACTATAAATAGGAGCCAGATTACCTGCTGCACCATTGATGAAAAGAAGTGGGACACCTAATTTTTGTTCTACATATTCAGATACGATTCCGGGAGCATCCCCACTGATCTCAGTTTGAGCAGGGCCAAGCACTGTTCCATGGATCGCATAATTGGCAATCAGTGCAAGCGGACTTCCATCTTCTTTATCGAGACGTATTAAACCAATTTTACGGTCAACAGCGCCTTCCGGATTTAATCCAAGTGATGCTTTCCCATCTACATC
>JBIIWE010000014.1:0-12896 GCA_044339075.1 Daejeonella sp.
AAGACCCCTCAGGAATATCGGAAGCTATTTACTAATTATGATTAGGAGGCTAATGGTACTCCACAACGGACTGGTTCACCAGCAAATATAGGTGGCTCTTTTTATTTCCTCAATCACATGCACGGCTCTTTAGGTTCTGGATATATAAAATGGACTTATATATATAATTGAACTTCCTTTATTCCCGTGTAAAGTCAATGTTTAATAAATATGTAATACTTATTAAATTCTATATCTTTAGCTTAAATATAAATGCTGGTATTTAACTAAAACAACAACATAATGCTAAAGAAACTTGAGGGGGTAATAATTGCTCTTCCTACACCTTTAACGAAATCCGAAAATATTGACATTGCATCATTAAGGACCCTGGTAGATTATTGTATTACGGAAGGCGCAAACGCGATAATGATCCTGGGTACAATGGGAGAAGGTACTTCTTTACTGGATTGCCAAAGGCAACAGATGATAGAAAGCACAGTAGAACATGTTAATGGGAGAATTCCTGTGTTGGCAACCGCGTCTGGTTCTTCAACAAGGAGGAATATTGAACATGTTAAAGCGATTGACAAAAGCGGGGCTGATTATATTGTTTGCACTTCACCATATTATTATAAATACCCTGATCCGGCCAGTATTATCCAGCACATAGAAATGATCGCAGATATCGCGGATACTCAATTGATCTTTTATAATGCGCCCCACTTTACCGGCAATCTGGTTCATACAGATATTCTGGAAAAAATACTCCATATGGAAAAAGTTGCTGGTATAAAAGACTCCAGCTGTAATTTCGGAAATTTTGTTGAACTACTAAGACGATATCCCGATAAGGAAACACGACCAGGCACAATTATGCAGGGTGATGAATCGGTTTTTGATTCAAGCTTATTGATGGGAGCTGATGGTGTGGTCTCCGGTGGTGGTGTGGTCTTTATCAAATTGCTTACTCAACTGTATGGTGCCGCCGTGGCAAATGACAAGATAAGATCCATACAGTATCAACAGCAATTTTCGAAACAGCTGTCTAAGCTCCTTACCTCTGATCCTCAGCGAAATTGGTTATACAGCATCAAAAACGAACTGGTTAAAACCCGTGTAATATCGAATGCTTATGTCACGGCTCCCTTCCCTGATTCCATCATATAAATTGAATAAACATTATAAGCAATACAATATTAGCTTGATTAACAATCTGCTGCACAGGTAATCACATTACGAGAATGAAAAAATATCAGATTCTGGGAATAATATCAGTGAGTATGCTATTATTCACAGCCGCAACCAAGCAGGAATTCAAACACGCTCTGCAAGACTCCGTTAAACATGAATCCTTTGGCATGAGAATGAGAGCAGTTCCGGGAAAAACGAGCGCAATTTATGCACCAGTTATTGTAAATAAAGCCCCGGGGAACGAAGCTACGATGGTTCGTCTTCTCAATGAGTTGAAAATATTTTTCGTGAACCGCCCGGGTGAAGCGAATCATATGATGTCGGTAACCTCTGCTGATAACGGAATTACATGGTCAGCACCCAGTAAAGAGTTTGATTTACCGGGCCAGGCATACTATGCCAATAATCTGGTTACGGATACAGAAGGTAATCTGCATTGTGTATTTCATATATTCGATAAAGGCGAGAATGGATATCTGGGGAGGCATCTTAATTTGTGGTATACGCGTACGGAAAAAGGCAGTAAAAAATGGATTGAGCCAAAAAAGATCTATGACGGATATGTAGGCTCTATCAGGAGCTTTATCCAGTTAAAAAACAAAAGACTCTTGTTTTCTTTTGCCAGGGCAGTTCCGGAACGCAACAAGAAGCCGGAAGGCAAGACGATTGATTACGGCTGGCATGATATAAGCACGCTTTATTCAGACGATCTGGGAGAAAAATGGCAGTTTTCGGAAGATCACCTGAAGATAACCGTTGAAAGTTCGCAAACTACGCGATATGGAGGAGTGGAGCCAAATATTATCGAGCTTGCAAACAATAAATTATGGATGCTGATACGTACTAATAAAGGCCATATATATCAGTCGTTTTCAACTAATTCCGGGCAAAACTGGCAAGTACCGGAAAAATCTAATTTTATATCCTCAGATTCTCCTGCTACCACCCTTCGTCTTGTAGATAACAGGATAATTATGATTTGGAACAGCAACCAACGATGGGATAATAAACGAACTTATGCTATTGGTGGCAGAGAAGCATTACATGCTGCAATTTCAGAAGATGAAGGGCAGACGTGGAAGGGATTCCGGGAAGTGTTGTTAAGCCCGTACAAGCAACACGATGAGAAAGGTGACAGAGGTACCGCGTATCCTTCTGCAGTTCAAGCATCTGATGGCAAAATAGTCTTTGTTTCGGGCCAGGCGGAGGAAAGAGCTATAGTTAAATTCGATCCGGAGTGGCTGGAACAAAAGACCCAGAATGACGATTTTGCTGAAGGATTAATTCAGTGGAGCTTATTTGGAACTGGCGGCACTAAAAAACTAGTTCCGGCTGATTCTGGCAAACCAAACAACGGGCTTCTAATCACGAGAGTAAATGGAAATTCAGACGCTGTATGGAATTTCCCGATGACGAAAAAAGGTAAATTGTCTATTGAAGTGTTTGCCAGTCAAGGCAAAGGTATTAGCCTGGCTTTGACCGATCATTTTTCCATCTCTTCTGATACTTTAGCATCAGATAATGCCATTTTCAATTTTACAATTCCGGCAGAAAGCTTTAAGAAAAATGAAAAACCCACCCGCATTGAAATATTATGGGATAGTGACCGAAAAACGTCATCATTATATTTGAACAAGTTATTATTCAGCGAGAAAACTTTCAAGCGTAGCCCCGTCTTCAGTGTCAATTATTTAAGATTGGGTATTCCGGGTAAAGCACCTGATCTCAACGGATTCCGGGTTCAGTCGATAGGTGTTTCGCAATTAAAATAACACAATCCCCCCTATTGATTATCACCAATCCAACGTAGTGTTAGCATATTATTTTCCTCGCATGAGTTTAAAAACTGTCGGATTAATTGCTTTCGCTAAAGTCTCGTATCCCTTCGATGTGAGATGCACCCTATCAGCTGTCATCAGGTCTTTAGATACAGTTCCGTCTGTCTCTAAAAACATCTTACTGATATTCAAATAAAAGATCCTACGACGATCTGCTATTTTCGAAGCCTGCTCACTAGCTTTATTAAGCCTGTCAGCTGCGGCCGCGGTAGCCGTACCACGCGGAAGAATAGATAATAACAATATCTTCGTGTCAGGGAGCCTGGATATTAACCTGCAACAAACAGCTTTTATCCCATCTGCAATCTCTTCAGCTGAATAACCTTCGACATGATTGCTTCCAATCAGCACTATAGCCAGTTTTGGCGATATGCCTTCAATCTCACCGTGATCCAAGCGCCATAATACATTCTGTGTTTTGTCCCCATCGAAACCCATGTTCACCGCGTTAAAGGCAGCGTAGTGTTTGTTCCATACATCAACTCCTGCACTTTCCCATCGCTGTGTCAATGAATTCCCGACAAAAATCACATCTGCCTTACCTTGTTTAATACGTTCAACTACGGCATTATGTCTCACCATCCATGTGGCACGTTCTCTCGGAACCGGTGTTACTGCTTCGTGAGCTTTACCTCCTGCACATGGATTTTCAACCACCAGGTTACTGTGAGAAAGGCAACCCGTTTGTGTGATTGTAATTATAACGGCTAAAGTTAAAGACTTCAAAACTCTCATATTATTCATGTTAAAACAGGTTATGGCTTATCAAAACCCGGGTTCATACTTAATTCAATATTTTGACCACTTACCTGGCCTTCTATAATAATATCCCCGTTAGAGTAATAAATTTCATTTACTCCCTTAAATCCGGGTTTAACATCACATAAAAATGAAAGGTATTTTCTACATGGTTTTTCTCCCGCGTCTATATATTCGCAGGTGTTTTCCCCGAAAACCTTCCAGTCTTCGTCACTGATTATTTGTTTGAAAGATTTATGAATACCCGTGGTCCCAAACTCTATACCCCTGTACCGGATTGAACTACCCAGCCAGTCCTGCCAAAGAATAATCCATGGGTAATCTGTACGCTTCCATATATATCCTAAAAGCAGATTGTGTGTTGGAGAATACGCCGTAACCCAGCCCATTTTATCCGTCTTTTTAACGACAAATGAGAAAACCGAAGAGTACTCTTTTTGAGGAGCACTTAAATCGATAGCGGTCATATCCTTGCACAAGCCAATTGGCCAGCTTGACGCATACATTTCACGCTCTACCCCAAAACTATGGTCAAATCCGGCTTCAGCATTGCAATTGACTACTGTGGCATGATCCAGGAACGGTTGTCCAAGCGTTGGATGTTGAACCATGTTATACAAACGGCCAAGAGTATTGGTATTGTGTACTTCTTCAGCAACCATATAAAGAGGGCTATTTCTGCTCAGTTCAATACTCCTGTTAACATGAAGGCCCTCCATTGGGCTGAAAGCGCGCATTTCTAATTTCATTGGACCAGTATCTTCAGCTTCCCAAAGAATATTAGATAACTGCCCATGATCGGGCATACCCGCGTTTATTTCACCTTCAGAGGGCCTGCCCCATCTGCCTAAGCACAGGAAATGCCCCTGATATGGCGCGCCAGATTTATTATTTTCAGGCATTTGCTCTGCAGGTAATCGAAAGCTTAATGGATTGATCTCCTCGCCAGGCAAACAAAATTTGGTAATAGCTCCGCCAAACAGATCAATTTCAACGGAGCATGATCCATTTTGCAATACTTTTACTATTTTACCAGATAGCTCCATTACGAACCTCGTGCAATAAATTATTAATTGGGATGTATTGCCGCCGAAGAACCTGCTGCCCTTGGTCTGACCGTGAATAATAATGCAGCGCACACGAGCAATGTCAATCCTCCAAACTGGTATATACCACTCAAATCAATATTTTGATCGCGTAAAAATCCTCCGGCATATAAACTGATTCCTCCCACAATACAGCTAAACATATTAAGAACTCCGTATCCTGTGGCGAGGTAACGGGCATCTGCCACCATACAAAGAATAGGCATCATATTGGAGTCACAAAAGGCTTTGGTCAATGCATATAACATAAAAAATGTTATTGCCACGGCAAGAATTGAAGTACTTGTAGCTATAAAAATACTGGGAGCAGCTATACAAAGGCCGATAAAAGGTACAAGAATACGCGCACGGGCATTTTTCCTCGTCCATCTGTCAGCCAAAAATCCGCCTAAGAGCACTCCAACAAGAGAAGCCGGATACAGGTACGCTGTTGCATAAAGCCCAGACACTGACTGCGACAAGTTAAACCGCTCTTTATAATAGGTGGGAAGCCAACCTACCACCAACCATACGGCAATTGCCGCCAAACTCCAGTAAATAAGCAAAATAATAAACGCCCTCGTGGTGAAAAGAGCCTTAATGCCTGCTAGAAAATTAACTCCGGTATTCTTAATTTTTAACTGATCTGGAGTTTCTTCTGCAGGGGCATCCTTCAAAACAAAGAGAAGTATTGCAGAATAAGCAACACCTATTATCCCCAGAATGGAGAATGCCGTTGTCCACGCATAATCTTCAGCAATCCAGCCGCCAACAAAACCAAGGCTCTGCCCTATCATGATGCCCGCCATGTGAATTCCCGTTGCAAGTGATCTGGTAGAGCCGCGGTGATAATCTGTAATCAGGGCGAGCCCCGCAGGAATATAACAAGCTTCACTAATACCCATTAAGGCTCTTGTAACAAGTAATTGTTCAAACGTAGTTGCGTAAGACGTAAGCCAGGTTACCGCCGACCATACAAACAAACTCACAATAATAACCCTGCTGCGATTAAATCTGTCAGCAAGATATCCGGCAAAGGGACTAAGAATACCATATATCCATAAAAACACAGAAGTAAGAAGACCAAATTGCGCATCTGTCATGGGCATATCATCAATTATCGAAACCCGCATGGTGGTGATGATAGTACGATCGAGATAGTTCAAACAGCCCACTATACTTAGAAGGCCCACGAACAGCCAGGCACTTGCATGTAATTTGGGTTCGGCAGAAGTGATTTCCTTAGAGTTCATTAATTTTTCTTATTAAGTATTATCGCAAAGATGGGCTGTGATCAATTGCTGTAGTCAAAGCACCAATAATATCTTTCAGATTATCGCTCTACTCCTGATTCTTTATCCAGTGTTAGATAAGTCAGGCCTTGTAAATTTTTCTTCTGAGGAGTAAAGAGGCTAATAAGATAACCCATTATTACTGTGGTAAGCACGCTGATAGCCCCATACAAATAAACACTGATATCAGTATAGGTTTTAGTCATCAATACGACAAGAACTCCGATGATTATTCCCCAAATAACACCCTGAGGGTTGGCTCTTTTAGTGAAAATACCCAGTATGAAGACACCGGCTAAGGTACCTCCAATAATGCCCAGAATTTCCTGAAACAGATCAAATATAAATTCAATATGAAGCACAGCTATGATCATGGCACTTGCAACACCGAATAAACCAACTAATATTGTAACCAGTTTAGCTGTGCGTAAGTTATCCCTATCTGTACGGGCACCAAATCGGGGATATATATCGGTAACATATGCTGCAGAAACACTGTTCATACTGCCGCTAAGCGTAGATTGACTGGCCGCAAATATTCCGGCAATGATAAGTCCTGCTATACCCACAGGAAGTTCCTGTACCACAAAATATGGCAAGATTTCTCCAACCTGATCTGAAGGGATACTTCCAGTATTTTCATGATAGAATACATATAATACTGTACCTAGACCGTAGAATATAAATACAGCCGGAACAACCATAAGAGCATGTGTCCACAGACTTTTTCCCGCAGCTGCTTCATCCTTTACTGTTAAATAACGTTGTACAATGGTTTGATCAGATGTAAAAGGGATAAGGTTTAAAAAGAAAAAACCAATGATCGCTACCCAGAGTACCAGACGATCAGGTTCCCATCCCAAGTGAATCATTGTGAATTTTTTTGCCTCGATACCTTTTGAAATTACACCCCAGAAACCTCCATCAACGTTAACTATTGCAATAACAAGACATAAAATAGCCCCACCCATCAAGATGATTACCTGAACCACATCTGTCCATATGACCGCTTCTATACCTCCCATCACTGTATACAGGATACAAATTACCCCCATAATAAATATGAGTAGATAAATATCAATACCCGTGACGGAAGCAATGGCAACTGCAGGAAGGAAAAGTACTATACCCATTCTAACTAACTGAAATAAAATAAAAGTCAGACTACCCAGAACCCGAACATTTGCATTGAACCTTACTTCCAGATATTCATACGCTGATGTGATGCTTAATCTTCTAAAAAATGGAATATAGTATCTTATGACCAGAGGAATTGTACCTACAACCATAAAAGCGCCAAGTGCTAGGGACCAATCTTTCGCGTATACAATAGCTGGAAGCGCCATGAAGCTAATAGCACTGAACTGGGCGCCATAAATACTCAAACCTGCTGCCCACCAGGGAATCTTTCCATTTGCCGTGAAAAAATTCGAAGTAGTTTGTCCACCTTTTTTATCAAACAGGAATCCTATCCAGACCATCAGGCCTAAATAAAAAATTAACATAGCCCAGTTAATCCAGCCAAAACTAAGGTTCTTGCCTAGAGCAAATACCTTAGATGATCTTTTTCCGGGGCCAATCTCTCCGTTTGGTATTACCCATTTTTGTCCCCACTTAACTGCAGGGACAGTTACCCTTGTATCTCCCTTAGGCAAATTCCCAAAGTTCAACCATTTATCACTTTCTACATGATAGGCAAGCAAACTGGTTACAAACCCTGGAAAGGTTTTCGGATCTTTATGTTTTGCTGTAATTTCATCCAGTCCACCTGGGAATAAAATATGGTCTGAACCAGTTGTAGGTGCTGGGCTAGGCCCAGCGGCAACGGCTCTTGGCATATCGGAAAGAACAGTCCATTTACCACCTTTAAGGTGTATCCCATTAAACTCCGGCACAAACTTATAAGCGTCTTTCAATATTTTTCTCTCGCTTGTGCCATCCGCTTTATTTACCATATCTATACCGCTGAATAGAAAGAAGTTATTATTGAGAGAAGAACTTACTGCCATTATCCTTGCCGAACCAGGCCAGGAATCAAGTGCTTGCCATTTCTGTTCTGAAAGCTCTTCTGCCAGGTTAAGGGCAAGAAAAAATTTGCCCGGAGAATCAATAGAATTGGAGTTTCCTCCAGCAATGAATAATATATCCCCGACCAGGGTGCCGGTCATATTAGCCAAAGGAAAAGGAAGGGAAACAAGCGAATCCATTTTAACTTTTCCATCCTGATAATGGAGCGTATAAACATTAGAATAATGGAATTTATCATTGTTTCCTCCAACAAGAATTATTTTGTCTTTATAGGTAACTGATACACCATACCCTAAAGGATTGACAAGCTTCTCATCTGCAATTTTCCAAGAGGATGCATTTTTCTCCAATATATATATACGGTCATACCATTTCTTCACCCCCGCCTCCCAGGGCATTTTACCAGGGAAATTTGCTCCTCCAATACATAGCAGGGCATCATTACTAACACCCGCAAACATGCCAGCAAATCCTTCCTTGTCAGGAATTGGTGGTAATTCCTCCCATTTTAATTGATCCTGGATCTGTCCTAACAATATGACCGGACTAATAAATAAAACAAAAAGAATAATTAGGGATTTTCTTATTAAAGTTTGCATGAGATTTGGGATGTTAATTATTAATCAAAATTTTTAAATATTACCAGCTCGTCCATCCGCCATCAACCAGAAGATTATGTCCGGTAATAAAAGCAGAGGCATCAGAGGCTAAAAAAACTACAGGGCCTTTGATATCTTCATCATCAGCAAACCTGCCCAAAGGTGTTAAACGCTTATAATTTTCTACGAATTCATTTTTCCCAATCATTTTTGCCACACCAGGTCCGTAACCACCCGGACTAATACAATTTGCACGGATATTGAACTTCCCGTAATAATTTGCGATCCATTTCGTAAACCCAACCATAGCCCATTTATCATAAGTATAATTTATGGGGCTGGTCATCCCCGTATTGCCATAAACAGGAAAATTAGGCCCAACGCTTCCCTGAATCGATCCTATATTGATAATATTTCCAGATCTTTGTTTTCTCATCAGTTTTATTACTGCCTGTGTAAGCAGAATCATGCCAGTAGAGTTAATATTCTGAGCAGCCTCCCATTCCTTCTTACTGACCTCTTCTAAATCTTTGAGCCCTTCCCTCGATACTGCGTTATTAACCAGAATATCAATCCTGCCATATTTATCATTGATACTTTCTGTAAATTCAAGAATAGAATTCTCATCAGACAGGTCCAAAAACATACCTTCTGCGTTAAAATTTTTAGATCTAATTGACGCTGCAAACTCCTTACATTTTGATTCGTCTCTCGAAGCGACGATAACCTGTGCGCCCGCCTCAGCAAGAGCCATTGAAATAGGTTTGCCAAAAAGTCCTGCACCACCAGTTACTATTGCAACTTTATTATCAAGTCTGAACATTTTCATAGGATTAATAAATTTTATGAAACATTTATTAGTAGGTATTAATTATTATGTGACTAATACTCTTGATGATTCTATCTATAAACAAATTAGGTTCTCCAAAGCCCTGGGACTATAATATCCTCGGGCATATTATTAAATAAAGATTCTATTGATTGTTTTATTTTGAGAGGGATTTTACTCCCATGTAATAACTTTACATTCTCTTGTACCTGAAGTTCTGTTGTTGCTCCAAAAACAATACTAGTAACTGCTTCCAAATCCCTGACATACGAAAAAGCAAGTTGTGCAATGCTCATACCTGCCTGCTCTGCTAGATCCTGTAAGACCAGAATATAAGGTCTTGCATTTATTAGGTTCCCTTTTAATTCATCTACTGATAAGAAAAACAGCCCCTGCAGATAAACACTTCTTGCAAAAACAATTTTGTCTTCCAGCTGCATTTTTTTAAGCATACCATTGCGGATGATCCTTTGATCAAATACATTTACAGGAACCTGGAACGCTTCAAATACCGGATGTTCCAAAAACATTTCCTCACCATAGGGGTTATATATTGAAATGCCGGCCAAATCAATGAGGCCGTCATTCTTGAGATCTTCAAAAATAACAGGTAAGGTCTCCATCAGCAGATCCATATTCTGAGCATTCGCTTTATGAAACAAGCAAACAGGAATCTGTTTTAATTTCAAAAAGCTGCATGAAGATTTAACGCTTTCATAAGCCTGTTTTCTTGCAAGTTCTATGTTGGCAAGGTTATCATTGCTGATCACAAACTTAGTAATCAGATTGGCTTTAAGGCTATTTCTGTCCTGACTCAAGAAGTTTCCAATCAACAATTCTGCATCACCATAAGTTCTGGCCGTATCAAAGGTGTTTATACCCAAACTGAGTGCGGTTGAAAATATTTCGAGGCTTTTTTCATCGACGGGTTTACCATCAGTATTTGAAATTCCATAGTCCATTCCAAGGGCAACAGTTCCCAATGTTAGTTTCGGAATAGTATATCCTCTTATTTGTGAATAGTCCATGAATTCATGATATTTAATAATTGATTATTTTGTAAATGGTATCACTTCTGAAACCCGGCTTTGTTTCGCCGCTGATATAAGTCCAGTGCCCATTCCAATACACAACTGGTAGTGTTACCCTGGCCACTACACCTTCCTCTGTTCCTGCATACTCCCATGAATCGGTATCTATAGTATATAATAATATATCCTTTGAAATACCAGGATGCGTTTTCGGATTTGTGTGCAATGCTGTTAATGCATCAACGCCTCCCCAAACCACGATCTTACCATTCTTCAAAACAGGTAAGGGACTGGCTGCTGCAGATATTCCTTTTGGAATCGGAGATAGTGACTGCCACAAACAAGTCCACTTTCCGTTTAATTTATAGGGTGTAAGACTATAAGAATCATTGAATATATGCCTGAAGCCTATATTTAAAGTATTTAATCGAACTGTTTCGCCTCCAAATAAATAAAACTTCCCATTGTGTGAAGCACATACAGGCAACACCCTTCCCTTGCCGGGCCATGAAGGAAGTTCAGACCATCCTTCATCGACTTGCTCTAAATCAAGTATATAGCATTTTTTAATTGGTTTACCATTCAGAGAATTATTTCCACCGGCTATTATTACAACATTATCAATGAGGGTACCTGCCATATTAGCAATTGGTATTGGGAGATCTGGATATTTTTTGATATCTAAACTCTGACCATTCCATTTATATTCGAAGACTTTATCAGAATATCCAAGTTCATTATTTCCACCGATGATAATTATCTTTTCTTTATAAGAAACTGACACCCCATAACCAAGTGGAAAGGGTAGTTTATCTACCAAGTTTATCCAGTTTCCACCTTCCTGAAGCATATAAATATCATCATACCATTTCTTCTTCCCGCCCTCCCAGGGTCGCTTATCGGGAAAGTTAACACCCCCAAAACACAAAAGCATTCCATTACTTACTCCAGCATACATGCCTGACCAACCCTCCCCACCCGGTAAGGAAGTGATCTGGGCAAATTCGGGCATAATCTGTGAGTTTGAATTAACTGTTTCTATGTTCATTATTCCCAATCAGAGCGTTTTGTATAAATAATTCTGTTGTATTAGTGGCCGAAATTAAAAACTGATCTTATAAAGTCCTCCAGGGCCTGGTTCTCCAAATCCGCCAGTTACAATGATTGTTTGATCATCTAAAAAGCAGAGGTTACTGGTAAGAGGCATACCACTATCAATTGATAGCAATAGCTGTCCTTTTTCAGAAATCACTTGTACGGCCTGCATACCATAATGAGCAACAAGCAGTTCACCTTTGCTATTTATAGCCAATCCATCAGGAAGATTACCTATATCAGTACCTAAAGGGTTTATAGGTAAATTCACAAAAACATCTGGGCTCCCATCAGCTGAACCGGGAGCTTTTAATACTAATTTTAGAATTCGGTTTTTATAACTTTCAGCTATATAAAGGCAGTTCTCATCAGCCGACAATACTAATCCATTGGGATAATCGAGATCAGCAGCAACAATTTTCTGATCCCCGTTTATTCCAAGAAAGCATACCTTACCTTTAAATCTTAATGAATCTGTGAAATACAGATTTCCCATCTGGTCTGCAATCAAGTCATTGGGAGCATATAGTGGAAAGTCTGCACAAAAGCCTTCAACCTCATTTTTTATAAACTGTCCCTTCGCATTGAATCTCCTTACTGAAGCCAGACCACTGTCACAAATCAGATGATCTCCCTCAGGCAAAATGATCTGTCCGTTTGGGCATACCGACTTCGCCCATTCAGAAATTTCATTATGACTGTTTATTTTCAAGATACTACCTCCGGTAAGAGTTGTACAAAAAAAATTTCCCATTCCATCTGCAACGGGCCCCTCTGTATAAAACGAGAAGTCTGCAATTTTCTCTGCGACAGAATTTCTATTTATATTCACTCTGTATTATAAATTGTAATACTTCACTAATTATCTCCCATATGGGCAACAACATCAACTTCAAACTTCAGCAAAGTGCCCAAACAACCGATTAAAGTAGTTCTTGCAGGATAAGGCTCATTGAAAAACTCTTTGTAAATACTATTAAATTCGGCTAGGTATTCCTGCTTACCAACATAATTACGAACCTGAACAACGTGTTCAAAGCCTAATCCTGCTGCTTCAAGTATAAGTTTCAGGTTTTCAAAGGACCTTCTGCATTCTTCTTCAAAAGTTCCCTCCACAATTTTTCCTTCCTTATCTACTGAGGCTTGTCCAGAAACAAATACAAATTC
>JBIIWE010000315.1:0-3898 GCA_044339075.1 Daejeonella sp.
TTTCTTGAATACAAAGGAATAATCACTTCATTTTTATCGAAACCAGAGAGATCAGGTATACGAATTAATTTTTCAGGATCACCTCCTGTTACACAAGCTGCAGTAATATGTTTCATTCCTGCGGCACAACCTGCAGATACCATCCCCCATTCAGATTGGGTCAAATCAGCTAATCTCTGACCAATTCCTTCAGCAAGTTCATCATATTGAACAAAATTGTGAGAAGCGGCTTCCATAGCTTCCCGAACGGGAGGAAGTTCAAGGCAACCACCAATAATGGTATAAGCACCTCTACAATTAATTATAGGTTCAACACCGATGGAACGAAAAATATTATCCGCTGACATGAAAGAAGTGACAGTAGTAACTTCATTTATCTGTGTTGTTTTTGAGGGTATGAAATCTCTGGAAAAACCTTTTGGAGTTTCTGCTAATACGGAATCTTCACCAAGAATAGTTCCCGTCAAAGGAATCATAGCAAGGCCTTTTAATACATTTCTGCGTTTCATAAGTATCTTTAATTTATTTTATATCCTATAGTTTTGAACTTAATTATAGTTTTTGAAGAGGTATTAACCTCACCAGTATACCCGTATCTTCAGTCATAGCGTATAAAAACTGATCCGGACCATACACAACTTCTCTTATCCTCCCAAGATTGTTCAGAAGTGCTTCATCGTGCACAAAAGTGTCATCTTTCATTACAAGCCGATAAAGTTTTTTAGTTGCCAGGCCTCCAATAAAAATATTACCATTCCATCCAGGATAATGTTTTCCATAAACAAAATCAAAATCAGAAGGTGCAATTGCATAATGATGAATGGGTGGCTCAATTCCCTCCTTTAATGGACTTTCTGAAATAATTGCTCCACTATATTCAAGACTGTATGTTGCAATTGGCCATCCATAATTAGCCCCAGGCTTAAGAATATTTAATTCATCACCTGCTAATTCCCCGAATTCAACAACCATCATTCTTCCAGTTTTTGGATCTCGGCGCATGCCCTGATGCATTCGATGACCATAGGAATATATCTCTGGTAAAGCACCGGGAGTATTGATAAAAGGATTGTCAGATGGAATACTGCCATCATCGTTAAATCGCATTGTTTTACCATCATAATTTGAAAGGCTCTGCGCATTCTTCCTGTCACTATGAATACCAACCGAGAAAAACAAATAACCCTTACTATCAAATCCTATTTTACTTCCAAACCAATCGCCATTATTTTTAAAAGGACCAGCCTTATAAATTGTCTTCTCTTGAATAAGCTTATTTCCCACCAACTTAGCACTCATTAAAGCAGTATAGCCACCCGAACCTGCACTTTTAACAGGTTCAATAAAATAGGAAAGATATATCAAACCATTTTTCCCAAAATTGGGATGAAGCTTTATGTCACGAAGGCTTTTGGGAATATTCCCTGTGAGCGTATCAATTTGTATTCCGTTCTTAAACCTCAATATTTTACCACTTCTTTCAGCAATTAATAGTGTTTGATCTGGTAAAAAAGCCATACTCCAGGCTCTCTTTAGTCCTTTTGCAAGAGTATCAACCATGAATGTCAACTCTTCAGATGCTGTAGCATTAGTAATTTGTTTTGGCAAGGGAAAATAGGGACTAGGAATAGAATAGTCTATTTTATAATTCTTTACTGGCACTGCTTTAGACAATGAACTCAAATCTTGCTTAGCAAACTGACGAATATAAGCAATCAACTGCCATCGTTTTTCTTCAGATAATGCAGTTGCATAGGCCGGCATAATACCTTTACCATTACTTAACTTCCAGAAGATAGCACCATCTTTTTGATCTGTAACTACCTTGCTATGAAAATTTGCTGGTTCAATTTTAAACCTTCCCGGTTGACCATCACCAAGACCATTCTGGCCATGACAAGTAACGCAAAGCATATTATAAAGCTTTTCCCCCTCTCTGATTACCTGAGGAGAAAATGCAATTGGGCTCTTTATAGAATCAGCCGATGCAGGTGCTTTCCACGGCTCCTTTTGAAGATATCCGGATTTGAAGGAGATCAATATTAAAGAACCAATTCCAAAAATTAGAAAAGCGAAATTTCTATTTCTCATTACAATTATTAAATTAAAAAATAAATTTTAAAGTGTTAATTATCAATAATATATTTAATAAAAACAAGATTTATCTGAGTTCAAATAAAAAAATCATTTAATTTTTACTACGCGTGCTTCGGCATTATTGATACCAAAAACAAACTGGGAATCTAACTTTTTACCTGAACCAAGCGACTGAAGACTTCTCACATTTCCACGAATATTTAAACCACTTTTCCATTGTGGTACGTATGTATAATTACCTTTTCCTGAGCCAGTGACCAAGGTACCATTGCTTGCTGTGAATTGTCCAAATTTGATTCTAGTCCATGAATTATTACCAGCAAATAACAAGTCCTTTTTACCATCACCATTAGCGTCCAATGACCCTATACCATAAACAGGAGCATATTGCACCTCAATTGGCAAGTGAATTAATTTAAACTCATTTCCTGTATTCTCAAGATATATTGTTTCAAGAATTTCAGCTTTCAATATTTTTGCATCCTTTAACTGATCAGCTTTAAATAGGTCTGTTATTGTTGCATTTGCGTATTTATGGTACTCCAGGAAATTCTTCTTTATAACCGGTAGCTGATCTGCAAGGTCATCTCTAGATGCTGCAGGGTAAGAAACACCATCAATATAATAACAGAAAATCGGATCAATAGAACCATTATCATCAAAATCTTTGAAGTAAATATTTAATGGTTCCTTTTCGCTTGCTTTGAACTGTGCATTCAAACCCAAATTCCCAATAACAATGTCCTTATCTCCATCATTATCCATATCCTCTGCATAAATGCGATTCCACCAGCCTGTAGATCCGAATTTTATATACGTGGAAGAAGCATCCTTTAATTTTCCATTTTGGTTCAGATATATCTTAATAGGCATCCACTCACCCACTAAAATTAAGTCTTCCTTTTTATCCTTATTTAAATCAAGCCATATGGCATCAGTTACCATACCAATATATTTAATTTCAGGAGCGACATTGTTTGTTCCATCTAAATAATTTCCTTTACCATCATTCAGAAGAATTTTACTTTCAGGGGCACTCGGATACCTTCCAGGAAGCAAACGACCACCCACAAACAGATCAATATCTCCATCAGCATCTATATCTGATGCTTTTACTGTTCCAGTACTGATTAGCATTGCTGGAAGAGCAGAAGCTTTCCGTGAGAAATTACCTTTACCATCATTCACATAAAGGCGGTCTTGTAATAACTTATTATCTGCTGCAAATTCATAACCTCCACTAGCAACATACAAATCCAAATCACCATCCTGATCAATATCAAGAAATTCAGCTGCTGTATCTTCAGATTGTGCATCAGCATCAAGAGCTAATGAAGTCTTTCCAATAAATTGGCCACTTGAATTCTGAATTAACAGGGTTCCTGCCTGTCCGGCTGCTCCACCAATAAAAAGATCCTCGATTCCATCTCCATTTATATCAGCTTTTGCCATGCATGGGCCTTGTCTTGACAAATAATTAGGCAATAAAGTTTGAATGGTAAAATCATTGAACGGATTTTCCTGATGAGTATACTTTAAAGAAGAAGTATTAGTGAAATAGGTATCTGAAAAAGGAAGATAAAGAGGAGCTGCATCAGCATTCTTTAAATCAAGTGTAAGTGTTTGGTTGACTTTAACATTAATCAGTTTTTGTACTTTATCATTTGGCCAAATAACTACCAAAGAATCAAGCAGCTTAGTACTACCCAAACCAAAATTCAATATAGGATCAACTGAAGATTGAAATCCGCGAACAGGAATCTGTTCTTGAAAGTATTTCTTGCCATTACTATAGGCTAAA
>JBIIWE010000026.1:0-11018 GCA_044339075.1 Daejeonella sp.
TGCAATAATACTACCCATTATTTGACCATAAACGTTAAATCCCGCATTTTTCAGAGTCATGCCTCCTACAAATGAGGTAAAAGAAAAGGTTGGCCCGGGTAAAGCCTGTTGAAAGGCGTATCCTGATAAAAACTGATCTGAATTAAGATATCCCTTCATTTCTACAAATTCGGTATACATAAAAGGAACAAGTACCTGTCCGCCACCAAATATCATAATGCCGTTCCGATAAAAATTTTCAAATAAACGAATAGGTAAACTGAAAGGGGATGTACGATTAATAATTGCGCCTAAACCTGCAAACAGTAACAGTACCCCTAAAAAATAGGCTATTTTGCGAGGGTTAATATTTGAAAAAAGCTTAAATCTGAGGTTGTTTTCTTCAATTGCTGTTTCAACAGTTGATGAAACAATCCCTCCTATTAGAATCAATATTGGGAAAGCATAGGCATTTCTCAGTAGCAAAGTGGCGAATAGAGATCCGGCAGCAAGCCAGATTGATGTAGATGATTTTAAAATTGTTCGACCGAATGAGAATGCAGCATAAGCTACAATTCCAACTGCTATAGGTTGGATAAACTCCAAAATAGTACCAAATTTCTCCTTCTGACCTAATAGAGTGTAGCTGAGTACTGCCAAAGTCATAAGTGCTGTTGAAGGTAATATCCATATAAAAAATGCACTTATTGCCATCGGTAAACCACCCACCTTATAGGCAATACCAACTAGAGTTTGGGTTGAAGATGGACCCGGAAGAATCTGAGTTAATGCATTCAACTCTAATAATTCAGTTTCAGAAATATACTTGCGTTTATTAACGAAGTTTTTGAGCATCATGCCTATATGAGCTTGTGCACCACCGAATGCAGTAAGGGTAAACCAAATTACATCATAAAGAAAAACAAGTTGGCGTTTACTCCACATCGTATTTAATCGTCTTCATAATCTAAACCGGAGGCTGAATTGAAAACTGTCTGCAATTCAGAATAAGCATGACTGTCGCCAGCTTTTCTTGCTATTTCCATTCCCCTTTGATAAACAAATATAGCTTCAGATTTCCTGTCCAGACGTTCGTATAATTTACCTGCATGATAATAAGTTCCAACATAATCGGGATGTTTGTTTAAAAGGTCTTCAAAATAAAAAAGAGCCTTCAGTAAATCATTCTGACTCAAATATTCCGTTGCCAGTGCATATTTCAAAAAGGGATCATTAGGCTCATTTTTTAGAAAATCGAGAAGCTTTTGTAAACGGATATGATGCATTTTATTTTATCTTTTTTAGTAGATTTGTGAAAAGAGAAATCTATATGAAAATATTAGTTTGTGTCAGTAATGTCCCCGATACAACAGCAAAAATAACTTTTAACAGCGAAAATACACAATTCAATACAGCAGGTGTTCAATTTATATTAAACCCCTATGATGAAATTGCTTTAGCAAGAGCTATTGAATTAGCTGAAGGAGGTAAAGGTACTGTAACTGTTATTCATGTCGGAGAAATCAGTTCTGAGCCAACAATTCGAAAAGCCCTGGCAATAGGTGCAGATGATGCTGTTCGAATCAATGCTTCAGCAAGAGATTCTTATTTTGTATCAGCGCAGATAGCTCATTATTCAAAAGATAAAGGCTTTGATATAATTCTTACAGGTCGTGAATCAATCGATTATAATGGCTCACAGATTGCTGCCATGCTGGGTGAATTTCTAGATATACCTTCAATTTCAATCATCAAAAAACTTGAGCTTGAAGCTGATCGGGCTAATATTGTTCGTGAAATAGAAGGAGGCAAAGAACACTTAAATGTAAGTTTTCCTTTTGTAGCTAGTTGCGCTGAAGGTGTTGCTGATCCTAAAATACCAAATATGCGTGGAATAATGTCTGCAAGGACTAAACCACTGGAAGTTGTAGAAGCAATTGAGGTTGCTCAATTGATTACTTTCAATTCTTATAGCGTACCGGCTCCAAGAGGTTCTGTAACAATACTTTCACAGGATGATACCGAAAAACTGGTTGGACTCCTGCATACAGAAGCAAAAGTAATTTAAAATACAGATCGATAATTCATAACCCCTTTTTGGGGCTTAAATCATAAATATGTCAGTTTTAGTATATGTTGAAAATGCAGATGGCAAATTTAAGAAATCTACTTTTGAGGTAGTTTCATATGCTGCAGCTATATCTGAACTTTTAAAAACAGAATTAATTGCTATTTCTATTGGCAATGTAAATCAGATTGACTTAAGCACTCTTGGTAAATTTGGCGCAATAAAGGTTCTTAATGTAAGCACAGAAAAACTAAAAACCTTTGTAAACCAGGCATATGCGTCTGTAATTGCAGATGCAGCGATAAAGGAAGAAGCAAGCGTTGTTGTTTTAGCCAACTCTTTTACAGGTAAAGGACTTTCACCACGTATTGCGGTCAAACTGAAAGCTGGCCTTGTAGACGCTGCAGTTGAGCTTCCAAAAACAGACAATAATACGTTTACAGTAAAAAGAACTGCATTTTCCGGAAAAGCATTTGCAACAGTTGAATTGAATTCAGAAATTAAAGTGATTGCTTTAAATCCAAACTCTTATCAGCTTAAAGAGAGTGGATCATCAGCTAAAGTTGAAGATTTTCAACCTGATTTCAAGGAATCAGATTTTAGAACTATGGTTTCTGAGATAGTCAGGGCAAGTGACAAAATAGCTTTACCTGATGCAGAACTAGTTGTTTCTGCCGGACGGGGCATGAAAGGGCCTGAAAACTGGGCCATGATTGAGGAGCTAGCTGGAATACTCGGAGCAGCAACTGCTTGTTCTAAACCAGTTTCTGATGCCGGATGGAGACCACATGAAGAACATGTTGGACAGACCGGAATTGCTGTAAGTCCTAACCTTTATATTGCAATTGGCATTTCAGGTGCAATTCAGCATCTTGCAGGAGTAAGTTCTTCAAAAACAATTGTTGTGATCAATAAAGACCCGGAAGCTCCATTTTTTAAAGTAGCTGATTATGGCATTGTAGGTGATGCTTTTGAAGTTGTACCTAAGCTGATTGATGCTATTAAGGCATATAAAGCTCATTCTTGACCATCATAAATTTATTGATATGATTTCATAACCCTTTAGGTTTATTTTATGAAAAAAATTAAACTCGATATTGTAGGCTTATCATATAGTCAAACTCAATCAGGTGCGTATGCACTAGTTCTGGGTGAGCTAAATGGTCGCAGAAGATTGCCAATTATAATAGGAAGTTTTGAAGCGCAGGCAATTGCTATTGAAATTGAAAAAATGACTCCTAGCAGGCCGCTTACACATGATCTATTCAAATCATTAGCAGGAAATTACCATATAAATATTCTGGAAGTAATCATTTATAACCTTGTAGAAGGCATATTTTATGCCAAATTAATTTGTTCGGATGGTAAAAAAACCAGTGAAATAGATGCGAGAACTTCTGATGCAATTGCTCTAGCAGTACGGTTTGAATGCCCTATTTATACTTATGAATTTATCTTAGCATCTGCCGGAATTGTCATAGAAGGCAATGAATTTGTTTTCCTTGAAAATATTGAGCCACAAACAGAAGAAAAAGCAGTTAGTTCTACATTAAATTATAGTTCTCTTTCTGATGAGGAACTAAAAATCAAATTGAAAGATGCACTTGCAGACGAAGCTTATGAGAAAGCTGCAAACATTCGCGATGAACTTTCAAGGCGAAAATCTTCATGAATTTCCTTCTAAAAGTTTTATTTCTAATTCTTATTCCTAAATTTCACGATTAATTCAGTATCATTTTCTGTATGGAGAGATTCACCGGCCTTATTGGCGTCGTATTAATTTTTGGTATCGCCTTTTTAATGTCTAATAACAGAAAAGCGATCAACTATAGGCTGGTATTATCAGGAATAGCAATTCAACTATCTCTTGCTGTCTTTATTCTGAAAGTACCGTTAGGCAAAACAATTTTTTCATGGTTAGGAGATGCAGTTACTAAAATCTTAAACTTTTCTCAGAAAGGTGCTGAATTTGTTTTTGGCCCATTAGTAAATTCTGTTAATATGGGTAAAGCTTTCGGTAGCGGGAATGAATTCATTTTTTTCTTTAATATTATTCCAACCATAATTTTTGTGGCGGTATTGGTGAGTGTAGCCTATTACCTCGGAATTATGCAGCGCCTTGTAAAATTCATCGCAATGATCGTTTACAAATTAATGGGAGTTTCAGGCTCTGAAGCTTTATCAAACGTTGCCAGTGCCTTTGTAGGACAGGTAGAAGCTCAGATAATGATAAAGCCCTATTTAAAAGGAATGACCATGTCTGAACTATTAGCTTCTATGACCGGTAGTATGGCCTGTATTGCAGGAGGTGTAATGGCGGTATATATTGCCATGGGTGTTCAGGCAGAATATCTGATTGCTGCGAGTCTTATGGCTGCTCCAGCTGCACTGGTGATCTCCAAAATAGTCTGGCCAGAGACTGAAATATCAGAAACAAAAGGAAGAGTTTCATTGGAGATTAAAAAGACCAATGCCAATCTGGTTGATGCTATTTCCCATGGTGCAAGTGATGGATTGAAGGTTGGGTTAAATGTAGTGGCCATGCTGATTGGATTTATTGCTATCATTGCTTTGGTAGACTTTGTATTAGGTAAGATTGGATTTGGATTAAGCAGCCTTGGAATGTCACTTTCATTTATAGGAATTAACCTTCAAACACTTAGTTTAAATCAGATACTTGGAACTATTTTTTCAGTATTTGCATATGCAATGGGTGTCCCGGGTAAGGATATTCAGGTAGCAGGATCTCTGATGGGAACAAAAATGGTGATCAATGAGTTTGTAGCATATCTTGACCTGGCAAAAATCAAAGAAACATTAGATCCAAAAACAATTCTGATAACCAGTTTCGCATTATGCGGATTCGCAAATTTTAGTTCTATAGCGATACAAGTTGGCGGAATAGGTGAATTATCACCGGAAAGAAGGACTGATCTTGCCAAACTTGGAATGAGAGCATTAATCTGCGGAACACTTGCCTCCTACTTGTCTGCAACTATAGCAGGCATTCTGATGTAATTTCAAATTAAGACCCTAATTTATAATCGAACTTGATTCGATTATTCATAAAAATGCCCCCATAAAGTGTCTAATTTTTTGGGGGCAATTTAGTATACCGGAATTTTTTATTAACTATTTATTTCTAACGTCCAGATAGATCCACATATTTGCGCACAACTTCACCTGTAAAAATCTGTCTTGGTCTTCCAATAGGTTCCTTATTTTCGCGCATTTCTTTCCATTGTGCAATCCATCCAGGTAAACGACCAAGAGCAAATAATACCGTAAACATATCAGTTGGAAACCCCAAAGCACGATAAATGATGCCTGAGTAGAAATCAACGTTTGGATAAAGCTTGCGTTCCACAAAATATGGATCGTTAAGAGCAGCATTTTCCAATTTCTTAGCGATCTCAAGTACAGGGTCATTAATTCCTAATTTATCAAGAATCTCATCGCATGCCTTTTTGATGATCTTTGCTCGTGGATCAAAATTCTTATAAACACGATGACCAAATCCCATTAAACGGAAACCATCATTTTTATCTTTGGCTTTATTGATCCATTTATCAGTATCTCCTCCATCATTTTTGATTTGCTCAAGCATCTCAATAACTGCCTGATTTGCACCACCGTGCAGTGGACCCCATAATGCAGAAATACCAGCAGAAATTGAAGCGTATAAATTACAATCGGATGATCCAACCATGCGGACTGTTGAGGTTGAGCAATTTTGTTCATGATCAGCATGAAGTATAAATAATACATTCATAGCTTTAACTATAACAGGATCGATCTCTTTAACTTCAGTACGCTGACCGAAAGTCATATTTAGGAAATTACTAACGTAATCAAGATTGTTTTGAGGATAGATAATAGGATGCCCTAAAGATTTTTTATAGATCCATGAAACAACGGTGGTCATTTTAGCAAATAGCTTAATGATTGTTAGATTTTGTTCCTCTGGAGATTGTTTTGAAGATAATGACTCAGGATAAAATGAAGATAATGAACAAATCAATGAAGATAACTGTCCCATTGGATGTGATTTCGATGGGAATCCATCAAAAAACTTTTTCATGTCTTCATGAACCAAGGTATGTCTGGAGATGTCCGACTGAAAGGAATTTAATTGAGATTGATTTGGAAGATCACCATATATTAACAAGTAGGCAACCTCAAGAAACGTAGATTTCTCAGCCAACTCCTCAATACCATAACCTCTGTATTTTAAAACCCCTTCTTCACCATCCAAAAATGTAATAGCACTTTTGGTTGCTCCTGTATTTTTATAACCAGAATCGATGGTTATATATCCACTTGAATCACGTAGTTTTGAAATATCAATGGCTTTTTCGCCTTCAGTACCTGTAATGATTGGTAGTTCGTAAGTTTTTTCTCCTATTATTAAGGATGCTGATTCTGACATATTAATTTGAGATAGTAATAGACAAAATTAATAAATAAGCTCACTTTAGCGCTAATTTTATAGCAAGGAATTGCAATATTTGTGTTAAAAAATAAAAATAATATCATTTTTTTTAAAAATGAGACTAATTGTATCAGCAAATGCAATCCGGAATTATATCTATTTATTGAATAAAAGTTTGATGAAACGTAATTTATTTTTTCGAAATAGTCTCTTTTACTTCCCCACAGTTAAGCATTTCATCACCATAATAAGGATTCCTTATTTCAGTTTCTGAAGCCAACCAGTATGCCCCATCACCATCATTGGCCATCGGACAATATTGAACAAACATACTTCCAGATGTAATTTCAGCATGTTTAAACTTATCGATTAGATCTGCACTTAAAGACGTAAAATTAACACGCTGATCACTTAAAGATAATCCTGAAGCTATTTTATCAGCCATTAGGGCAGTATTTTCGCAACCATTAATTTTACGAAGGGTAATTGCAAGGTCTTTTGCAGCTGTTTGAGCCTGAGTTGAATCAGATAAAACAAGAACATCTTTCAAATGTAAATATTGGTCGTAGGCATGATCAGAGTTTGCATCTTTTAGTTCGATAGACACTGGTATTGATACAACAGTAACTGAATCAGCTACCGGAATTTCTGTAGTTTCCTGAGTTTGATTACAACTCGTAATAATTACAGCCAAAGCAATAACTGAAATACCTATTTTTAATTTACACATGATATAAGATTTATGTTTACCAAATATCGAAATTTTAGTCTTATGAATTGAATAAAAAGATGAGTATATAAATTGTAATCCTATAGCAAGAACAATATTAATTATTAGTTCTCAAATACAAATCCTCTACTTTTTTCCTGGCCCAATCTGTTTTCCTTAAAAACTTCAAACTAGAACTAATACTTGGGTTATCGGTGAAACAATTTATCCTAATCAGTGTGCCCAACTTATCCCATCCATAAAATTCAACCAAATAAACAAGTATCATTTCCAAAGTTTTACCATGAAGTGGATCTTTACTCATAAAGTACTAATTAAAACCATGTACAAATGTAGGAAGCTCTCCTGGTTTTTAACGCTAAATCAATATTTATAAAGATATAAGGCAGCTAATTTTGATAGATTTGTGTTCTGGCTGTGCAATCCTTTAATTATGAACTATAAATTAGGTGAATTTGTTCGTTTTGTGAATGAACGAAGAGAAGGTTTTATTACCCGGATTATTGATGAAAACACTATTGCTGTTACAGATGATGACGGATTTGAAATCCCTGTACTGGCAAGTCAGGTTACGCGGGTACATGGGAAAAGTGATTTTACAACTATTCAGGCAAACGAAGAATCAACTTTAAAACAGCCTGAACAATTCATCTCAAATGGTATATTTCTTGGAATTGCTGATGACAAGCGGGTTGGTTCAGTTGTACATTTCAACCTTATCAATGCAAGTTCATTCCAAATATTATTCACTTTTAATACTGAAAAACACCAAGAATTTAATGGTGAATGCGCTGGCGTACTCAATCCGGGAACTATGATACACTTGTACTCAGCGTCACTGAATGAACTCGACCTTTGGCCAAAATTTCATCTACAGGTTTTATTGCACGTCTCCGGTAAACATGAAATGAAAAAACCCATTCTGTTTTCAGATAAATTTAAAGCAAAAGATTTTTCAGGAACCAAAAAGCATAATGCAATATTAGGCAAGGAAGCCTGGATGATACAAATTGATTCTGAAGTTCCGCTTATTGATCCACAAAAATTAAAAGAGAGCTTTTTTCGACCGTCTGAAGAAAAAGTTGAAATCCCAAATCCGGGAAATGAAGTAGATCTGCACATAGAAAAACTTCGTGATGATCATCAATTTTTAAAAAATTCTGAAATTCTGGATATTCAATTAAACTTTTTCAAAAAGAATCTTGATGCAGCGATAGTTCATAAACTACAGTCAATTATTTTCATCCATGGTACCGGTAATGGAACACTTAGAAATGAAATACATAAGATCATTTCTAAACATCCCCAAGTAAAAACATTTATGGATGCCTATAAAGAAAAATTCGGCTATGGTGCCACTGAGATCGTGCTGAAATAGTATGAAAATCATTTTCGTACTACCTTATTGAGCTTTTCAGCGTTTAAATCAATTTTATTACCTTTGCAGAATGTTAAGGATACTGAGATATTTCAGAATTACCTAAAACTTTCCTGTTAATTCAAAAACGATCCGACGTTCCGATACTATGATATTCCATCCTGAAATTGAAAAAAGAAAAACATTTGCTATTATAAGTCACCCGGATGCGGGAAAGACAACACTAACGGAAAAATTTCTGCTGTTTGGTGGTGCAATTAATACTGCTGGTACAGTCAAGAGAAATAAGGCAAATCAAAGTAGCACTTCAGATTTCATGGAAATTGAGAAACAGAGAGGGATTTCTGTTGCTACCTCAGTAATGGGTTTTGAGTATAATGGGAAGAGAATTAATATACTGGATACTCCCGGACACAAGGACTTTGCTGAAGATACTTACAGAACATTATCAGCCGTTGACAGTGTCATTCTAGTGGTTGATAGCGTAAAAGGCGTGGAGGAGCAGACACAAAAACTGATGGATGTATGTCGGATGAGGAATACACCGGTAATTATTTTTGTCAATAAGCTTGATCGTGAAGGTAAAGACACGTTTGATCTGCTTGATGAGCTTGAAAATAATTTGAATATTAGCGTTTGTCCCCTATCATGGCCAATTGGGCAGGGCCATAACTTCAAAGGTGTCTATAATATATTCGATAAACAATTGAACTTGTTTAAACCAGATAAATCAAAAATTACTGAGCCTGTTATTCAGGTTAAGGACCTTGAAGATTCACTGTTGAAAAAGTTTCTGCAACCTAAAGAGCTAAAAACTCTTCAGGATGACCTAGAATTAGTTGATGGTGTTTATGGAAACCTTGACAATGAACTTTACCTTGAAGGCCTTCTTGCCCCTGTGTTTTTCGGAAGTGCCATCAACAACTTTGGTATAAGAGAATTGCTTGATACGTTTGTTTCAATTGCTCCTAGTCCGAAAAGCAGAGAAGCTAATGAGCGTATGGTTTTGGCAAATGAGAAGAATTTCACAGGTTTTGTATTTAAAATACATGCCAATCTGGATCCAAACCACCGCGATAGAATTGCATTTCTTAGAATATGTTCGGGTAAATTTGAACGAAATAAATTTTACCATCACACACGACTCAATAAAAAACTGAAGTTTTCTAATCCCGTTGACTTTATGGCTAATGAAAAAAGTCTGGTTGAAGAAGCCTGGCCTGGTGATGTTGTGGGATTATATGATGGTGGAAACTTCAAGATTGGTGATACCTTAACAGAAGGAGAACAATTACAATTTAAAGGAATACCAAGTTTTTCTCCAGAGATATTTAAGGAAGTTGAAAATAGGGATCCTCTAAAATCCAAACAATTGGAAAAAGGCCTACAGCAGCTCACTGAAGAAGGTGTAGCACAGCTTTTTGTACAACAACCGGGTAATAGAAAGATAATTGGTACAGTTGGTGAACTTCAGTATGAGGTGATCGTATTCCGTCTTCAACATGAATATGGTGCAAAATGTGCTTTCAGGCCATTAACATTTAGAAAATCAAGTTGGCTAACCTCAAAGGACAAGAAAAATATACATGAGATAATTCAACGCAGGCATCATCATATAGCAACTGATAAAGATGGTAATCCTGTATTTCTTGCCGATAATGATTGGACATTAAACCTCGCAAAACGTGATTTTCCCGAAGTTGAATTCCATAGCACATCAGAATTTAACAGAAATAAAGGATAAGCAATACTCTATACCAGATCTCATTTTTTAATAAACGGCAAGATCATTCAAATTTTAACTCTCACACAAGCTTGACTAAAGTCAATTGCTAACTGACTGAAGGGGTCATCATGCGATGTAAAATGAGATTAGTTTCAAAAATTAATTAAATAATTATCGTTTCTGACATAAAGGTGAAAATTGTGCCGAATAGATTATTTACCGACAGATTAACTGAATTTAGCCCCTATGCATTCAGTCAAACAGTGCATTCAGGGTGTCAAATTGACATAATATACTTTTGGAATAAGTATTGAGATGATAGTACAGTTAATAAAAAATTAAGAAGATGCAAGAAAAAGGAACCATTTCGATTCACACTGAGAACATTTTTCCAATCATTAAGAAATTTTTATACTCTGATAACGAGATCTTCCTGAGAGAGCTGGTTGCAAATGCAGTGGATGCTACTCAAAAAATCAAACGCCTCTCCTCACTTGGTGAATACAAAGGAGACCTCGGCGAGTTAAAAGTTTCGGTTTCGTTTGACGAAAAGAAAAAAACGATCACCATTTCTGACAATGGTTTAGGAATGACTGGAGAAGAAATTAAAAAATACATTAATCAGATCGCCTTTTCTGGTGCCACCGAATTTGTCGAGAAGTTCAAGGATGCGAAAGACGCCAATGAGATCATTGGAAAGTTCGG
>JBIIWE010000012.1:0-13092 GCA_044339075.1 Daejeonella sp.
TCATGGAGTGGTGCAAACTCAACTAACAAGTTTAACATTTCATACTTGATCGGTGCTGGTGGTGCTTATGCAGGTAAAGCAACAGGATTGAACGTTGTTCCAGTAGTGTATACTGTAACTCAACAATAAGAAATCAAATCTTCAAAATATTTAAGGGGCTCTTCGGAGCCCTTTTTTTAAGCTTTTTTATTTCGGATGAGTATTATGAACTATTGAACCGATACAGTCACCTATCTTTTACCTGAACTTAACACTATTGTAATTTTATTCGATTAATTTTGAATGAAGCCTGATAAAATGGGTCAGATGATATGCGAATAAGTTTTCATGGTGCCGCTAGGAATGTTACAGGAAGTAAACACTTGATTACTCTTGATAATGGTATAAAAATTTTATTGGATTGTGGAATGTTCCAGGGCATGGGAGAGGAAACGGATGCGCTTAATGAACATTTTGGCTTTAATCCTTCACAGGTTAATTATTTGATACTTAGTCATGCTCATATTGATCATAGCGGATTGATTCCACGCCTGGTTGCCCAGGGATTTAAAGGAGAAATTTATTGTACTGCTGCCACCATGGATCTGGCCCGGATTTTATTGATGGATTCTGCTAGAATTCAACTGAAGGATTCAGAATACAGTAATAAACGCAGATCTCGAAAAGGTCTGCCATTGTTGAAACCTTTGTATACCGAAGATGATGCAATGGCCTGCTTGAGACAATTCCGGATAATTAAATATAATACGGAGTTTCAGATTAATGAAGACATTAAGCTCGAGCTGACTGATGTAGGCCATATTATAGGTAGTGCAGCAGTTCATTTGACAATAAATGAAAATGGAAAAACAAGCCGTTTAACATTTAGTGGTGATGTTGGCCGCTTTGGAGATCTTATTCTGAAATCACCCGAAACTTTTAAACAATCCGATTATATTCTTTTGGAATCTACCTACGGCGATAGCCTGCACCAGGATGCGGAACCGGCAGAAGAATTACTCAAGGATATAATCTATCAAACTTGTATTCTACGTCGTGGTAAGGTTATTATTCCTGCATTTAGTGTTGGCCGAACTCAGGAATTACTTTATTCATTAAATCACCTTGAAGAAAGAGGAATTCTTCCGGATGTAAAATATTATGTTGACAGTCCTTTATCAATAAAGGCAACCAATGTTGTGAAAAGTCATCCCGAAAATTTCAATAAACATGTTCAAGAAGTCATGCTTCATGATGATGATCCATTTAATTTTAAAAAATTGACCTTTATCCAGGATACAAGTGCATCAAAGGCATTAAATATTGATTCTAATCCATGTGTAATTATTTCTGCATCCGGGATGGCAGAGGCCGGGAGGGTAAAACACCATATTAAGAATAATATATCTGATGAAAAAAATACAATTTTGATGGTTGGTTATTGTGAACCTAATTCTTTGGGCGGGCGATTAATGGCAGGGCATACCTCTGTTTCTATTTTTGGCGAAGTTTATGCCGTAAAAGCTGAAGTTAGAACCATACGGTCAATGAGTGCACATGGTGATTATGAAGATCTTCTGAAATTTATGGAATGCCAGGATCCGTCAAAAGTGAAGAAGATGTTTTTGGTTCATGGAGAATATAATGTACAGGAAGCATTTAAACAGAAAATCCTGGAAAAGGGATTCACTTCTGTAGAAATCCCCGAAAGACATCAGGAATATATTCTAATATAAAAGCTTAAGTTTTACCTTCTTTATAATTAGAAATTAACATACCTAAACTTATAAAATGAGATATTTATTATCTTTTATTTTAATTGCATCAGGTCTTAATAGTTGGTCGCAAACTACAATAATCAGACAGGATCAGCAGATCAAAACAATGGTTGAAGAGGTATCTTCTCAAAACATTGAATCCATCGTCAGGAAATTAGTGAGTTTTCAAACCCGTCATAGTATGAGTGATACCATAAGTGCCACTACTGGCATTGGTGCAGCTCGTAATTGGATCAAATCAGAGCTGGAACGTTATTCTGCAGCTTCGGGAGGGAGGCTTAAAGTTGAGTTTGATTCATTCACTCAGGCTGCTGATGGCAGAAGGATCGCTACTCCCACGATTATGAAAAATGTATTGGGTATACTTCCGGGAATTGACCCTGCAGATGACCGTGTATTTATTGTATCAGGCCATTATGATTCTAGGGCATCGGATGTAAATGATTCTAAAATTTTTGCACCTGGCGCCAATGATGATGCCTCAGGAACAGCTGCTGCTATGGAGCTGGCGCGGGTAATGAGTAAGTTTAAGTTTAATTGCACGTTAATTTTTGTGGCCATGGTTGCTGAGGAGCAGGGTTTATATGGTGCTGCCAATCTTGCAAAACGAGCAAAAGCAGAAGGTTGGAATGTAGCGGGAATGATCACCAATGATATTGTTGGTAATACATATGGTATTGAAACCGGCTTAAAGGACAATAACAGTGTCAGGATATTCAGTGAGGGTGTGTCAGTTGTAGAAAGCCCTGAAGAAGCGGTTCGACGTGCAAGTACAGGATCAGAAAATGATGGCAATGCAAGGCAATTTGCAAGATATTTTAAGGAAGTTGGTGAGCGATATGTGGAGCAGTTAGATGTTAAGCTGATCTATCGTCGCGACAGGTATCTCCGTGGTGGTGATCATACGCCCTTTTCTCAGCTTGGTTTTGCAGGAATTAGGATTACCGAAATGAATGAAAATTTTGATCGTCAGCATCAAACAGTCCGTAAAGAAAATGGTACGGATTATGGTGATTTGCCTGATTTTGTAGATTATGAATATACCCGCAAAGTAACCCGAATGAATTTGGCATCGCTTGCTAATCTAGCTTTAGCACCAAGAGAACCTCAAAAAGTAGGTATTGTAACCAGTGGCCTGACAAATAAAACTGAACTTAGGTGGGAACTCCCTTCAGGTGAAAGACCTGTTGGTTATTATGTGGTTATGAGAGAAACAAGTAGTCCTGTTTGGCAGAAGAAGTTTTTTGTTACAGATACAAAAGCAATTCTCAATTATTCAAAAGATAACTATTACTTCGGTGTACAGTCAGTTGATAGTGATGGACATGAAAGTCTGGTTGTGATTCCCCGCTCAGTACGTTAATTATTTACCAAAAAGGAATACTTTTCTTTATCAGAATGCAACAGACTGAGTAATATTTTGATCCTTGTTGTTTTCCCTGCTCCATTTGGACCAAGAAATCCATAGATAGTTCAAGCCTTAACCTAAAGAGATACAGTATCCAATACCTGATTAACACCGAAACAATAAGAAAGATTCTTGGTTTCAATGATCAGTGCATGCATCGTTAATTATTTAATTACTGCCTGTATAATTGTCTTGACTGATGGAACCTGTAATTTCAAGCTCGCATTTTGTTTTTCAGCAGGAATTTCATTGTTTACACTTAATAGAAGAATTCCGATTAGAAGGAATAATGGGACTAACAACATGATGAATGGAGAAATACAGTTCGTGAACTTTTTCATATTATCTATTTTGATAGAACAAATAAATACCTAATTATTATCATCCTGAAATGTATTAGACCAAGCTGCCTATTTACAAGACAAACAGTACATTTTTCCTCCCTAAAGTTTAATAGCTTATATTGGGGGTTTGGCAGAGTGCTTTTGCCTGTTGGTCGAAACAAATGCCCTCTAACAATCCTGAAATAATACTTTTAGCTTATGAATAAATTGAAGCAGATAATTCTTCATGCCATTATTTGGATAGCAATTGTGCTGTACTTTATGTATTTTAATGGCAGAATTGCATATTCAACTATTGTGATTTTTGTTTATTTCGGAGGTATTAATATTTCGCTTTTTTATATTAATTACCTTATTATCCTTCCAACTTTTCTGAATCGAAAGAAATATTTATGGGTTGCGCTTTCAATCTTACTTCTTGTAATGGTAACCGCATTTATAAAATGCGGTCTAGCCTATTATTTCTATGATATAGTAATAAAAAGGAACGGAAGTAAGGTTGTTATGGACTTCTGGGTTTATTATTCAAGCGCTGCATTTGTTAGTTGTTTCTTTATCTTCCTGAGTACGGTTTTAAAATTTATACAGGATTGGTTCCTAAATGAAAAAGTTAAAAGTAATCTGGAAAACGAAAAGTTAATTGCGGAGCTCGCATTTTTGAAATCTCAAATAAACCCTCATTTTCTATTTAACTCTCTAAATAACATCTATTCGCTCGCCTATCAGAAATCAGAGAAAACGCCCGAAGCCATATTAAAGCTTTCTGAGATCATGAGATATATGCTTTATGAAAGCAATGAGGACAAAGTAGCACTACCTGATGAGATCAGATACCTTAAAAATTATATTGAACTTCAAAAGCTAAGATTTAAAGACAATATTTATATTAAGTTTGAGATAAATGGTGATCCTTTGGGGCTAATGATTACGCCACTCGTACTGATCTCTTTTGTGGAAAATGCTTTTAAACACGGCATTGCAACTGATATTGAAAATCCAATAAGTATTGTACTCAATCTTTCAGACGGTAAACTTTTCTTTCATGTAATCAATATAAAGAGTTCAATGAATAAGGATATAACTGGCGGAATTGGCTTGCAGAATGTACAAAGGCGACTTTCTCTTATATATAAAGATCGTTATCGCCTTCATATTGATGATAATAATGATATTTATAATTGTGAATTATATCTAAATTTATAGGATGATACGCTGTCTGGTTGTTGACGATGAGCCACTTGCTCTAGATATTTTAGAAGATTATATCAGTAAGGTTCCATTTTTGTCTCTTGTAAAGACTACTACCAGTGCCATTGAGGGCTTGTCTCTTGTGCAAAGTGATGCAATAGACCTGGTTTTCCTCGATGTACAAATGCCCGAGCTGACCGGCATACAGTTTTTAAAGATTATAAATGGTAAATGTGATGTGATACTCACCACTGCATATTCTCAGTATGCTCTTGATGGATATGAACTTGATGTGGTAGATTATTTGTTAAAACCAATTGCGTTTGATCGATTTTATAAGGCCGCGCAAAAAGTTCTTCAGAGTTCAGGAAACACTAGTTCTTCAGCTCCTGAAGTACTTTCAGTTCAGAAAAATCACGACTTTATTTTTGTAAAAACCGAACACAAAATTCAGAAGATTTATCTTGATGATATACTTTATATTGAAGGACTTAAGGATTACATCTCTATATTTACTAAGTCTGAAAGGATTATTACCCTGCAGAATATGAAGAAAATGGAAGAGTCCCTGCCTTCAAAATCCTTCATTAGAGTCCATAAATCCTATATAATTGCTCTGGGTAAAATAGAAAGTATAGAGCGTAGCCGAATTCAGATCGGTGAAAAGATAATACCAATTGGTGATACCTACCGTGAGTATTTTTTTAAGCAGATAGAAAATACAAATATTGGGTAAATACGTACAGATATTAATTACAATGCTTTCTTTATTGCTTTTTCTGCGGCATCTACAATTTCTTCCATTGTTTTCTTGCCTGGTTCAAATGGTTCTAGTACCTCCCACGTTATTTTTTGTCCGGCGCTCATTGGAAATTTTCCATATTGGACCATTTTCCATGAACCATTAATTGCAATAGGGACTATTAGTGCGTTAGGTACTTTTTTTAATAATGTAGCTACCCCTCCTACTGCAAAAGGTTTTAGTTGTCCATTTTTTGCTCTCGTTCCTTCTGGAAAAATAACTGTTGACCAGTTGAATTTTTGCATTCTTTCGCCCAATTTAATGATTTCCGAAACAGCTTGTTTACTGTCTTTCCTGTCAATATTAGCACCGCCGCCGTACTTTAAATTAAATGATACGCTAGGGATACCTTTTGTCAATTCTATTTTTGAAATGAACTTTGCATGATACCTTCTTAGAAACCAGATCAATGCAGGGATATCATACATGCTCTGATGATTAGCAATAAAGATGATAGGCCTGTTCGTTGGTAAATCATATGGGTTTTTAAATTTTATTCTGCTTCCCAATATGTAATAGGTGCCTAATAGAAAGAAATTTAATACATCTACAGATTTTTTATGTCCTTCCTGACCTCCCAATTTTAAGCAAAGCCATTGTATTGGATGGAAAAAGAAAAGAAAAATACCAAACAGTAAATAATGTATAGGAGTGAGTATATAGCCAAATAGTTTATTCATGAATCTTAATTTACCTGTTAAAATTAGTATCTAATTTGATTTATATTAACTAAAGTGCGTAATCTTTAGTTTTAAGATTGCAGCAACACTAAGTGAGTCAGTTATTTCTCCTTTCAAAACCATTTCATATGCTTGCAGGAATGGCATTTTTTTAAGAACCAATTCTTCACTTTCGTCTGGTTTTGATTTTCCAAAGCTTAAGGTCTGAGCAAGAAATATGATACCAAGTTCATCACTCACAGAATTAGAAAGGTGTATCCTCTGGATTTCTGTCCACGATTCTGCTTCAATACCTGTTTCCTCGAGAAGTTCTCGTTTTGCTGAGATCAGGGGGTCAATGTTTTCGTGGCCGCCGCCTTCAGGAATTTCCCAACTGTATGTTTTCAAAGGAAAGCGATATTGACCAACAAGCCAGGTATTATTTGAATCATCTAAAACAATGATCCCTATTGCCAGGTTTTTGAAATGAACTTCTCCATAAATACCCTTTCCACCGCCCGGATTGATTACCTGGTGCTCTGTTAAACTGATCCATGGGTTATCATAAATCTTTTTACTGGAAAGTGTTTGCCATGGGTTAATGTCTTGTTCTTTCATCAATACAATATTAAATAAAAAAGCCTTCTTTCTCTAGAGAAAGAAGGCTTTTAGATATAAGAAAAACGATTAAGCCAAGTTGAAGGCTTTTTTTACTTGATCTGTAAAATCAAGTTTTTCCCAAGTAAATAACTCAACATCTACGGTCTTTTCTTCACCGTTTGAACCTTTAAAGGTTTTGGTTACTACCTCATTGGTTCTGCCCATATGTCCATATGCGGCAGTTTCAGAATAGATTGGATTACGGAGTTTTAAACGGGTTTCAATTCCGTAAGGAGTCATATCAAAAATCGAAGCTATTTTGTGTGCGATTTCACCATCGTTGAAATTAACATTTGCAGTTCCGTAAGTATCTACAAAGATTCCCATTGGATCCTTAACTCCGATTGCATAAGAAACCTGGACAAGGATTTCACTGCAAACTCCTGCTGCAACAAGATTTTTAGCGATGTGACGGGTAGCATAAGCAGCAGAACGATCCACTTTAGATGGATCTTTTCCTGAGAATGCGCCACCACCATGTGCACCTTTTCCACCATAAGTATCAACTATGATCTTACGACCTGTTAATCCTGTATCTCCATGAGGACCACCAATTACGAATTTCCCTGTAGGATTAATATGGTACTTTATTGCATCAGTAAATAAAGACTGAAGTTCAGGCTTGAGCTGTGCTTTAATCCTAGGAATTAATATTGAAACAATATCCTGCTGGATCTTTTTCTGCATATTTCCCTCTGAATCGAAATCGTCATGCTGAGTAGATACTACTATGGCATCGATACGTACAGGCTTATGATCATCGCTGTATTCAATGGTTACCTGTGATTTAGCATCCGGACGCAGGTATTTAATAGATGAATTCTCTCTTCTTAGAATAGCAAGTTCTGTTAAGATCTTATGAGCCAGATCCAATGCGAGTGGCATGTAGTTTTCAGTCTCATTAGTTGCATAACCAAACATCATACCTTGATCACCGGCTCCCTGATCTTGTTTATTTACACGATCAACACCCTGGTTGATATCTGCTGACTGCTCATGAATTGCTGAAATAACACCACAAGAATCAGCTTCGAACATATATTCGGATTTTGTATAGCCAATTTTACGGATAACATCACGTGCAATTTTCTGAACATCTAAATAGACCTGAGATTTTACTTCTCCGGCTAATACAACAAGTCCGGTAGTTACCAAGGTTTCACAGGCAACTTTGGATTCTGCATCCCAGGCAAGAAAATTATCAATTAATGCGTCTGAAATCTGATCAGCTACCTTGTCCGGGTGCCCTTCGGATACAGATTCTGAGGTAAATAAATAAGGCATAGAATTTTAATTTAATAATAAATATAATAGACAGTTAAATGATGCAGTAAATTGGAAATTGAATTGACCGGAGTAAAAATTGGCAGAATGTTTTAGCACTTTTTTTTACGTGGTTGCAATCAACGCAAATCGATCCACTTTTTTGCATAGCAAAAGTAGGATAAATATTATGTTCTAAAAAATTTAAGAGTATTTTTGATGTTAAATTCTAAATTACATTGAAAAGAAAAATTTTATTCGTTATCAATCCGATTTCAGGTGTAAAGACCAAATATAATTTCCCTCTTAAGATTGATAAATATCTGGATAAGAGCAAATTTGATTCTGAATGTGTGTTTACAGAATATCGTGGACATGGTTCTCAAATAGCAGCTGAGGCGATCAGAAATGGAGTAGATATTTTGGTTGCAGTGGGGGGTGATGGTACAATAAATGAGGTGGCATCAGAAGTTGAGGGAACTAATAAGTTAATGGGAATAATCCCATTTGGATCGGGTAATGGACTGGCCAGATCTTTGGGGATTCCAATTCATGATGTTCAGGCTATTAAAAGAATAAATAAACTCAATATAAGTAAAATCGATTCAGGTACTTTTAACGGCAGAAAATTCTTTAATATGGCAGGTATAGGATTCGATGCGCAAATTAGTGCACGGTTTGCTGAAAATGTTAAACGAGGTCTTATTAGCTATGCTAAAATCGCTTTCTCAGAAGTTTCCAATTATCATTCACAACATTATCATTTGAATATAGATGGGAAAGAATATCAACATCAGGCTTTTATGATTAGCGTTGCTAACTCTTCGCAATATGGCAATAACGCGCATATTTCTCCTTTCGCATCTCTAAATGATGGCATGCTGGACATTTGTATTCTAAAGCCATTTCCTCTTTATAAATTTCCGGCATTAGTTTTTAGAATGTTTAGAAAGAATTCACATAAATCAAACTATTTGGAGATAATACAGGGCAGTAAAATCATTATTACAAGAGAGAACGCTGCAGTAATTCATCTGGATGGAGATCCTTTTAATATGGGAAATACGCTTAATATTAATATTAACCCACATTCTTTAAATATCCTTAATTAAATTATGTCTAAAAAAAATAAGGGGTATCAAGGGGTAGTGTTTTCCACCGATCCTGACTTTGGTTATATTTCAACAAATTCTGAACCACTTGAAACTCTGGAAGCTCGCCATCAAGATCTGAGAGTTCAGCTCGACAGAAAACAGCGCGGCGGCAAAGCGGTTACATTGGTTACAGGTTTTATTGGAAGTAAAGAAGATCTAGAGATTTTGGGTAAAAAATTAAAACAAAAATGTGGGGTGGGCGGGACTGCCAAAGATGCCGAAATTATTATTCAGGGAGATTTTCGAGAAAAAGTGATGACATTACTCTTGGCAGATGGTTTTAAAGTAAAAAAAATCGGTTCTTAATAATTCTTTCTATAATTAGTTTAATTATTTGATAATCAAATAATTAGGACTTAGTGTTTCAATTACGTTAAGTTTATTGATAAGCTTATTTTATTGGAATTTATGTTTCAATAGGCATTATTTTTGATAGAAAAATCTGATAATGAAATGAATACATGAAGTCATCAAAACACATTCCAGACCTACATTATCTGAACCTTGATCATTTAAAATTAATCAACTACCAATTATCGCCATCTGAATTAATCGAAATTGCTATCCGTAATGGCGAGGCACAACTCGCAGATAGTGGTGCACTTGCTGCAGATACAGGTGAATTTACCGGGAGATCACCACGTGATCGTTTCATAGTTTGTGATGCGATAACTGAAAAATCGGTTTGGTGGGGAGACATTAATATCAAATTCAATGAAAAAGAGTTTGATCTATTATTTATTAAAGTGACCCAATATCTTACCGAGAAAAATGTTTATGTCAGAGATGCTTATGCATGTGCTAGCGAGGAGTTCAAGTTAAGCATCAGAGTCATAACAGAAACTGCCTATCAAAATTTGTTTGCAAATAATTTGTTTCTTAGGCCTGCTCATGCAGATCCAGAATCAATACCTGAATGGACAATACTTGCAGTTCCCGGTTTTAAAGCCGATCCAAAAGTTGATGGAACCAGACAGGGTAACTTTTGTATCATTAATTTTACCAGAAAAATTATTCTCATAGGAGGTACTGGGTATACCGGGGAAATCAAAAAGGCAATATTTTCAGTCCTGAATTTTATTTTACCTCATGAGCATAATGTTCTTTCAATGCATTGTTCTGCTAATGTGGGAGAAGAAGGAGATACAGCAATATTTTTTGGTTTGTCGGGTACAGGTAAAACAACCCTTTCTGCAGATCCTGAACGAAGGTTAATAGGTGATGATGAACACGGATGGAGTAAAAACAGTGTTTTTAATTTTGAAGGAGGCTGTTATGCAAAATGCGTGGATCTTAGTCCGGAGAAAGAACCTCAAATTTTTAATGCTATACGCTTTGGGGCTCTATTAGAGAATATCAATTTTGTGGAGGGAACCAGAACGGTTGATTTTAGTAATATTGAAAAGACCGAGAACACAAGAGTAGCATATCCTATTAATTTTATTGTTGACGCGATTATTCCATCTGTTGCTTCCGGACCGAAAAATATCTTTTTCCTTACAGCGGATGCTTTTGGTGTATTACCTCCAATCTCACGTCTTAGTCCTGCACAGGCCATGTATCATTTCATCTCAGGATATACAGCTAAAGTAGCCGGAACTGAAGCTGGTATTATTGAGCCGCAGGTAACGTTCTCTGCGTGCTTTGGGAAGGCTTTTTTACCACTTCATCCAACTAGATATGCTGAACTTTTGGGTCAAAATATCGAACGATATGGAGTCAATGTATGGTTGATTAATACCGGATGGACCGGTGGAGAATATGGTACCGGAACCAGAATGAAACTTTCTTATACCAGGGCAATGATAGCAGCTGCATTAAAAGGTAGCTTAAATGATGTAAAATTTGAAGAGCATTCTTTTTTTGGTTTGGCAATGCCTTTAACTTGCCCTGGAGTTCCTTCAAAAGTTTTAAATCCCCGAAATACCTGGAAAGACAAACAAGCCTATGACCTTAAAGCTGCAGGTCTGGTAAAAGCATTTGTATCAAATTTTAAACAATATTCTCAATATGCTGATAATGAAATACTTATGGCTGAACCGAGAATAAATGTGCTTGCTTAATTTTTAAAATTTCAAGGTAAATTTGCATTTACAATAAAAAATAGTTTTTATTGTAAAATGATTGCCAGATTTTGAAGGCGATCTTCTTTTAGAAAAGCATAATTCTTGCTTAATTCTAGGGATGGTTTTGACAGGAATTAATAGAATTAATAAATTCACAAATAATTTTTTATTAAGTCGAAAATTATATTTTTGTTAACCTTTTAGTATTAGGGTGACAAAAATATTTTATAGTTATATATTTATCATAGATTATATTTAAAAAAGCATTACCAAATTAAAATCAATTAACTTCTATTATTAATCAACAACTAAAAACTAAAATTTAAAAAAAATGGCGAACGCACCAAAACCAACAACAGCTAAGAAAGAAAGCTCTGGTTCAAGCATTTTTGCAAGTCTATCTATTGTGATGTGTATTCTTGTCGGAGTACTTCTATGGAAATTCGTAATGGGTGATGCCTCTAACTTTGAGGGTGGAGATCCTGAGAACGGTCATCCACTACCAGGAAATTACTTCGGGATGGTTTATAAAGGCGGTTATGTTGTTCCAGTTTTAATGGGACTGTTCCTAATGGTTATTGTATTTTCTTTCGAGCGTTTCTTTGTAATTGGAAAAGCTACAGGCAAAGGGAATATTGATTTATTTGTAAAGAAAGTACAAAGCTTAATCGGCGCTGGAAACATTGATTCAGCTATTGCTGAATGCGATAAACAAGAAGGTTCTGTTGCTAATGTAATCAAATCTGGTTTGCAGAAATACAAACAAGTTGAAACTGAAACCAAAATGGATACAGAGCAAAAATGTCTTGCAATACAGAAAGACATTGAAGAAGCAACAGCTTTAGAGATGCCAATGTTAGAACAAAACCTTACTGTAATCGCAACACTGGTATCAATTGGTACATTAATGGGATTATTAGGTACAGTAACAGGAATGATTAAGGCATTTGCGGCTTTATCAACAGCAGGTTCTCCGGATCAGGCAGCATTAGCAAATGGTATTTCTGAAGCGCTAATCAATACTGCAACAGGAATTGCTACTTCTGCTCTTGCAATTGTTATGTATAATATTTTTACATCAAAAATTGATAAGTTGACATATGCTATCGATGAGGCTGGTTTCTCTATCGTTCAGACTTATGCAAGTACTCATAAATAATAGGTTTTGAAAAATTTATTCCGGGCTTATGGAAAGCCCGGAATATTTTCATCTCTATATTAATTCGTTATTAATTTAAAAATAAGCAATGCCTAGAATTAAAGTTGCCAGAAAAAGTACAGCTATCGACATGACAGCAATGTGTGATGTGGCGTTTTTGTTGCTTACCTTCTTTATCCTAACAGCAACAGCTCGTCAGCCTGAACCGCTACCAGTAGATACTCCGGCATCAACAGTAAAGTTCAAATTGCCGGATATAGATATTGCTACAGTTACTGTGGGTCAGGAAAAAGTATTTTTTGGAGTACCGGGACAACCTATCAGGGTTCGCACATTGGAATTAATGAGTGAAAAATACTTGATTACATTTACGGACGAAGAAAAATTGCGTTTCTCATTAATGGAAAGTTTTGGAGTTCCAATTGGAAATCTTAAGCAGATCATTATGTTAAAGGGAGATGAGCGTAATGCAGCTGGGTTACAACCTGGAATTCCTACGGATTCAGTAGGTCAACGTCCATCTGAATTGCACGACTGGCTATTATCAGCACGTTATGCAACGAAAGAACTAAATAATGTTGATATGCGTGTCAGTATCAATGGTGATTCAAGGGAAGAATATCCTTCCATCA